>NZ_JBXVVH010000002.1:0-231637 GCF_057219185.1 Lacinutrix sp. YIN62 | reverse complement strand
CGAACCAAAAGGACTCCCATTATCAGTGTGTATTTGTTTAGGGATTCCATATTTCCTGAAAACCTTTGTGAACTCAGCTTTAACGGATTTTAGGGTTTCTTTATAGTGCCCTTTAGCAGTAAATAAAAACCTACTTTTCGAGTCCGCAATAGTTAAGGGGTGGCAGTATATTTTATTGCCCATTAAAAATTTGCCTTTATAGTCTGCACTCCAGACTTCATTACATTTTTTAGGGTCGAAAATCGGGAATATAGGTTTGATTCTTCTCATCCTTTTTTTAGTACAAACAAAGCCGTTTTTCTTAAGGATCTTATGAACTGTAACCACAGAAGGAATTTGTTTTTCTGTAAATTCTTTAAACAATAATATCCTTATTTTTTTGGCTCCCCAACGCGGGTATTTTTCTTTTAGTTTTAAGATCCCTTTTATAATATTTAGCGGGGTAGCATTAGGATGTTTTGAAGGTGTTCTAGAGCCTGTCCTAAGACCTTCATAGCCTTGGTTTTCAAATCTACTTATTAACTTATAAGCTGTAGGACGAGAGATTTCAAAGGTTCTGCATAATTCTGTAATGGTATATTTTCCTGTACGCCATTCACAGATAAATTCAATTTTTTGTTCCATAGTTGTCGTTTCTTTCCAAGGCATAATTTCTGTTTTTATTCAGAAATTTAGTCTTTAAAAAGTGTAAACGATGTCCCTTTAACTTTGTAAACGATGTTTCTTTACCATACCAGCTTACACACAACGTTTAGTATAAGAAGCGTAGGGCAGTTAAAAAGCACTATCGTTTCGGTTTATTACTTAGCTAAATATAAATATTTTGCTTTTATCTTTTCTTCTATAAACGCCAAATTTTATATTTAGCGGACTTTGTTAATATACACTGACTTTTCGGTTTAACGCAAACGCCCTATGTTTTTTATACATTGTTAGGTGTCTGGGTTCTAGAGCCTGTCCTAAGACCTTCATAGCCTTGGTTTTCAAATCTACTTATTAACTTATAAGCTGTAGGACGAGAGATTTCAAAGGTTCTGCATAATTCTGTAATGGTATATTTTCCTGTACGCCATTCACAGATAAATTCAATTTTTTGTTCCATAGTTGTCGTTTCTTTCCAAGGCATAATTTCTGTTTTTATTCAGAAATTTAGTCTTTAAAAAGTGTAAACGATGTCCCTTTAACTTTGTAAACGATGTTTCTTTACCATACCGCATTACACACAACGGTTAGTATATGAAAAGTAGGCGATTTCTAAGTGCTAAACTTTCGGTTAAGTATAAAGTTTGATATAAACTCAAAGCTTTGAATTTATCACTGTTTCGCCTATTTTTTATATACATCTTAAGTTAGCATTTTATTAAATTAGACACATAATCATAAAGAACTAAAGCACAGAATAAGGTTATGATATACGCAGAGACCTAGCTCTCGTCAACATTGATAATCCCTGTTCTTTACTATGTTAAATTCGTTCAGTTCTGTGAAGCTTTAGACTTCGATTTTAAGTTGTAGAATTCACATTAGATTAAGTTCTTTACAATCCTTTTTTTATGAATAAAGATATTAAATATTTTGGAATAGACATTAGTAAAGATTTTTTTGATGTCTGCGATAATCATTCGAAGTATTATCAATTTAGTAACAGTATTTCTGGCTTCAAAAAGTTAGTTAAAATATTAGATTCCAATACGGTTTGCGTTATGGAAGCTACAGGTTATTATCATTCTCGATTAGCTTACTTTTTGTTAGCATTAGGTTTTGGAGTAAGTGTCGTTAATCCATTAAAGATTAAACGTTATATCCAAATGGATTTATCAAAAATAAAGACCGATAAGAGTGATGCGAAAATGATTCAGCTTTATGGTAAGGATAGAAATCCTAAGTTATGGGTTGGTCAATCAAGTAGACAGCAAGAGAGTTTACAGTTATCGCGTATGCTTAGTGTTTACAGTAAACAAAGCACTCAGTTAAAAAATAAAATACACGGCGAATCGGTTTTAGGAAATCCATCAAAAAGTGTTGTTAAGTCTTTAAAGAGAAGCTTAAAGCATCTAAAAAAAGAAATGGAAATTTTAGAAAAAACATTGCAAGAGCATGTGAAAGAAGAATATCAATCATCATTAACTTTATTACAAAGTATTCCAGGAATAGGCAACAAAACGGCTTTAATGTTATTGGTTTTCACAGATGGTTTTCATCGTTTTGAAAGTTCAAAAGCGTTATGTAGTTATGCTGGATTAACTCCAATAATAAGACAAAGTGGAAGTCGTGTAAAAGGGCGCCCACGAATTAGTAAAATGGGGAACCCAAAACTTAGAAATTTATTATTTATGTGCCCTTTTAATGCCTGTAAATATAACCGGGCATGTAAAGCCCTTTTCGATAGAATAGTGGCTAAAGGCAAAAGTAAAAAGCTAGCTTTAATAGCAGTGTGTAATAAGTTACTAAAACAAGCGTTTTCTATTGTTAAAAATGGGGTGCCTTATAACGATGAATATAGAAGTGTTTTGAGGTGTCATTAATTGAGTTTTATTTGGTTTTTACTTCAGTGCTTTGTTGGCAACTGGCTTTTTATTCTATATGATACCATTGATATTCTTTTCCGTTCCAAAATATAATTCCGCCACCGTGAGATTCCTCAACGCTCATATAAATTCCGTTTCCAATAAGTTTGAAATTCTTGCTTTCGTCTTGTCCGATTATATCTCCCGTTTCTTCGTCAACTAAAGTCGGTGAGACAATTTCTCCTATTGGTAACATTTCAAAAACTTCAATCCAATCCAAGTCTGTCATTTCAGACACTTCTTTTCCTGCTCCGAAAATGTAACTCTCAAAATTTACAGAATTGTGAAGTATTAAAACTCCAGTTTTTTGATTGATTTTATTTTTTACGATCGAGGCGAAGTCAGTTTTGTTATCTCCGTTAAAATCTCCTATCAGATTTTTGTCAGTAACTAATTCTAAAGAATCAGGAACTTTTGATAAGTCAACTTTTTCAATCGGTTCAACTTTCGGTTTATTCGATTCGACTTTTAATTCAGTTTTTTCTTTTTTAGGTTCAGTTTTTCTTTCCGTCTTTTCTTTACAAGACGAAAAGCATAAAATCAGAACTAAAATTGTTATTATAAATCTCATTTTTCAGCTTGTTGCCAACGTTTAGTATATGCAAAGTAGGCGATTGCGGGCTTCAAACTTATCAAACCAACACGATTATGAAGCGTGCTATAACCGTTGATTTTACTGCCATTTCGCCTATTTTGTATATGCATTGTTGTGGGTAGTTTTTCTTTGTTCTTTGTAAAAATATCTTATTAATCTTGTCGATTCGTGAGTATCAAGTTTCCATGAGAAAACTTCAACGGGCATTCCATCAGAATCATACTTGTAATCTGTTTGTACATTTCTGTTATCAGAGCCATAAGAATGTTTCTTTACTAATTTCCCATTGTTGCCATAAAATGATTTAAATCCCCAAAAACTTGTTGTAGAATCGTTTTCAATTGTTTCATTTTTATAATCTATGAGTCTATTATTTGAATCATATTCTTGAATCAATTTTGAGTCAAATCCCTTATTATCAAGATAGTCATTCCATTGAGTTTTTCTGCTCAAAATAGAATCTTGATATTCATATGTCGTCAGTTTTTCTAATTTGGGTTGTTCATATATAAAATGGCCGTAATGTTTTTCTTCTCTTACTAAGAGATTCAGGCTATCATAGTAATAATAAGTCTTGGAATTTATTTGACCATCTCGATTGAAAACAGTCCATTCTTTAAGATTTGAATTATCATCATAAGTTTTCCTGTAATTCAAATGTGTTGTGCCTGTTTCAATTCTCGTGGCATAGCGTTCAAAATCTCTTCCTAGACTATCATATTTTATTTCATAAGTTGTATGGTCTTTAAATGTTGAGAAATAATCCAAGTTTAAATATTCAATCAAAGTGCTATCCTTTATTTTTCCGTTTTTCCGAAACCCGTAAGAATAAATCTTTACAGCTTTGATTTTGTTTGTGTCAATCTGGGTTTTTCCAATCAGCTCAAACATCTGATTGAATGCCATATTCCCTTCATCAATTTGAACACAATTCCAAGTGTGTTTCTTATGAATAGAACAACTACTCAAAATAAAAATGATTAATATGTATTGTATGTATCTCATTTTTAAATTACCCACAACTATTATATAAGTACAACTCACTGGCACTTATTTTCCTTATGCAATATAGTTTTAATTTTAAATAATAGTGTGTTTAAGCCGTTTTATTCTAGTTATAACAAAGCATATGCGCGCTTATCTTAGTTTATTTATAAGTGTGTTATAACCGTTAAAAACGGCTATGGTTATTATTAACTTGGTTGTATATTGTTAGTTATGAGCTATTTTGAACTTAATGCAATGTTTTTTCTTAAGAAATGTTAAATATGAGTCTGCTGATAATAGCGGAAAATAGAAGCTCAAAAAAAAGTAAGTATTTAAGCCTTTTAACTAGGCATTAAAAGAGGTGTTTTGTATCTTTGATAACACTTCATTTTAGTTTATACATATGAATATACCTAATACCAAAAGCCCTAGGATTGTCATTGTAGGTGGCGGTTTTGCAGGGGTAAGTATTGCTAAATCTCTAGCAAATAAAAAAGCACAGGTCGTTGTATTAGACAAGCATAATTACCATACATTTCAACCTCTTTTATATCAAGTTTCATCGGCAGGGTTAGAACCCGATTCTATTGCATATCCGCTTCGGAAAATTTTAAAAACACACAAAACTTCTTTTTTTCGTTTAGCTAGTGTAGAAACGATCGATCCAGCTCAAAAAGTAATACAAACTAATATAGGGGCATTGGCATACGATTATCTTATACTGGCTACGGGAACAAAGACTAATTACTTTGGGAATAAGACTATAGAAGCCAATAGTATGCCAATGAAAAAAGTGCCGCAAGCATTGGATATTCGTAGCTTAATACTTCAAAATTTTGAAAAAGCGGCAGTGACGAACTCTGTAGAAGAACGTAAGGCATTATTAAATTTTGTAATTGTGGGTGGTGGCCCCACAGGGGTAGAATTGGCAGGTGCTATCGCAGAGTTAAAAAACAACATACTACCTAAAGACTATAGGGATTTAGATAGTAGTATGATGCAAATCCATTTGTTGGAGGGAAATAAAAGGGTGTTGCCGCCTATGAGTGAGTATGCCTCTGCGCAGGCCACAATATTTCTTGAGGAGTTAGGCGTAAAGGTACATTGCAATACCTTTGTAAAGGCTTACGACGGTAAAATGGTTTTAACCAATACCGATTTGATATTACAGTCTGAAACCTTAATTTGGGCGGCAGGCGTTACTGGAGCTCCTGTAAAAGGGTTAAAAGCAACGGCTGTTAAAGCGCAGTCTAATCGCTATGTGGTTAATAGGTTTAATCAAGTTGAAGGTTACGATACTATTTTTGCTATAGGGGATATCGCTTTAATGCAAACAGAAGCTTATCCTAATGGGCATCCTCAAGTGGCACAGCCAGCAATTCAGCAAGGTAAATTGCTAGGCGCTAATCTTATAAGGCATATTGAAGGGCAGGAGATGAAACCTTTTGTTTATAAAGATAAGGGAGCTATGGCAACGGTAGGCAGAAACAAAGCTGTTGTAGATTTAAAGCATTATAAGTTTGCTGGTTTTTTTGCTTGGTTTGTGTGGATGTTTGTCCATTTAATGTCTTTGGTAGGCTTTCGTAATCGCGTTATTGTTTTTTTTAACTGGTCTTACAGTTATATTAATTTTGATAAAGCTGCACGGCTTATTATACGCCCTTTTAATAAGGGAAATAAAACAGGCTAATCCTTTTTTTGTAAAAGGCCCAAAACAATTAATAATTGCGCCAAGGCATAGGTAAACATAATGCTAAAATCGGCATAATCTAGAGGCGTGTAAAATTTATTTAAAGCCAATAAACTGTCCGATAACATAAACATAAGTGCCCCAAAGAAAACAAGATTAAAGCTATAAGGGCTAACGTTGCCACGTCTTAAAAAAGCAGAGACGGCCATTACTAAAATAACTGCCATATATAAAATAACAGGTATTAATAAAGCACCTAACCCCGATTTTAAAAGGCTAAACAAGCCAATGGCATAAACCAAAAGCAAGGCTATAAAACCATAGGGTTTTATAGTGGTATTACGCTGTTTTAAAAAGACAATACAATACATAATGTGAGCGATTAAAAAAGCCAGTAAGCCAGCGATAAAGAAATGCCCTGATTGATATACGAATAACAATAAAACATCTCCAATTAACGAAAATACCAGTGCTAGACTAGTAAAGGTTTTGGTAGGTTTGGTAAGTCGTGTATTATGTTTTAAAAAGTAAAATAGTAAAGTGCCTACAATTAAAGGTTTGGAAATAAAGTGTATTGCTTGTAAGCCGTTAAAGTTAGCTAGGGTCGTTTCAATTAAAACGAGAATAGAAAATACTATAAAAAATAAAAGATGAGGATTGAGTTTCATTTACAGGGGTGTTTGGATAAAAAGTAAAAGTACTCATTTCATCTTAAAAAAAATACAGTTCGGTAAGTATAAGTTTTGATATTGTGGTAACAAATAGAGTTTTGTACCATTAAACAAAACGAACAGATTAAATGAAATTTTTACACGTACTATTAATGAGCTTGATGCCTTTGTTAAGCATTGCACAAACAACAATAAGCGGACGTATTATAGATACAAAAAAGAATCCTATAGTAGGAGCAAATGTATATTTAGATGGTACTTACGATGGAAGTACAACCAATGCAGAAGGTGTATTTACATTTTTAACGGAAGCAAAAGGAACACAGGTATTAATTATTTCTTTTGTTTCCTATGAAACGGTACAGATACAAAGTGATGTTAGTACATTAGATAATATAACTGTAACGTTACGAGATGCTGTAGGGACACTAGACACGGTAGTGCTATCGGCAGGGACCTTTGCCGCAGGCGATAATAGTAAAATATCGGTTTTAAAACCACTAGATGTTGTTACAACGGCTAGTGCTTTGGGAGATTTTGTAGGCGCTTTACAAACCTTACCAGGAACAACAACTGTTTCTGAAGATGGGCGACTGTTTGTAAGAGGAGGCGACGCAACGGAAACACAAATATTTATAGATGGGATTCGTGTTTTTACCCCATACACGCCTAGTCCTAATAATACACCAACACGGGGGCGTTATTCTCCATTTTTATTTGATGGAATAACCTTTTCTACAGGCGGCTATTCCGCAGAATTTGGAAAAGCGTTGTCTAGTGTGTTGTTATTAAATACTATTGCCGAACCTGAGCAGGAAAAAACAGATATTGCTATAATGAGTGTAGGTGCTACGCTTGGAAATACTCAAAAATGGGGAAATAATGCTATAAGTATAAATGCATCATATATAAATTTATCGCCATATAATGCTGTGTTTAACGATAGAAACGAATGGAAACAACCTTATGAAGGTGCGTCTGGAGAAGCGGTGTATAGGCATAAAACAGAACGTGGAATGTATAAAATATATTCTGCATTCGATACCTCTCATTTCGATGTCATTCAAGCGGATATAAATAATACCGATGGCATACAGTTTAAGTTAAATAACAATAATTTATATTTTAATGGATCTTACAAAGGGGCTTTAAATGCCACGTGGGAGTTGTTTAGTGGCTTAAGTTATACTTATTCAAAAAATAAAATAAATACAGCGCATAATAACATTGATAATACAGAGAAATCTATACATGCAAAAACCAGACTGAAACATCGTTTTAGTAATCGTTTTAAGCTTCGTTTTGGAGGGGAGTATTTTTCAACACGATTTAATGAAAATTATGTTGAAGGCTTAATGTTACCGCAAGATTATGGGGTTTCTAATACGATGGCTGCCGGTTTTACAGAGGCTGAGCTGTTTTTTTCTAAAACCTTAGCTCTAAAAGCTGGTGGTCGCTTAGAATATAGTGTTTTGTTTAAAGAAACCACAGTATCTCCAAGAGTATCTTTGGCTTATAAAACAAGCTCTAAAAGCCAGGTGTCTTTAGCGTACGGTGATTTCTATCAGAATCCAAGTGCCCAGATTTTAAAGTTTAATCAAGAATTGAAAGCGCAGCACGCACAGCATTATATTTTAAATTATCAGTTAAACCATGCGGGGCGAATTTTTAGAGCAGAAACATATTATAAAGATTATAATAAATTAATAAAATATGATACTGAGTTTGCACAATTTAATAGCAATTATACCAATTTAGGTTCTGGATTTGCTAAAGGCATAGATTTATTTTGGAGAGATAGTAAAAGTATTAGTAACATAGATTATTGGTTAAGTTATTCGTATTTAGATACGGCGCGCGATTATAAGAACTACCCTAGTACAGCGCAACCGGACTTTGTAAACACACACAATATATCTGTTGTTGGAAAATATTGGATTAACAAATGGAAAAGCCAAGTAGGGTTAAGTTATAGTTTTGCTTCGGGACGTACCTATACAAATCCTAATCGTCCTGGCTTTTTAAATGCTAAAACTAAAAGTTATAATAATTTAAGTTTAAATTGGGCGTATTTATTAAGTCCTCAAAAAATTCTGTATTTCTCGGTTAATAATGTATTAGGGATAAAAAATATTAACGGTTACCAATATGCTAGTGTACCAGATTTAAACAATAATTTTAATAGGCGTGCTTTACAACCAGCTGCCGATCAATTCTTTTTCGTAGGTTTCTTTTGGACTATTAGCGAAAAAGGTACAGATAACCAATTGAATAATTTGTAGGAATAAAAAAACAGCTCCATAAATTAGGAACTGTTTTTAGGTGTAATTAAAAAATTGATTTTTATTTTAAACAAACTGTAATATGCGCATCGGCATGTGTGCCTTTACTCGCACTATTTAAAATGGCTTTTTGGGTCGCTCTTAAATGAATGGCTCCACAATTTAGGTTTGGATCGGTTTTAATTTCAAATTTTCCCGCTCCGGTATTGGTTCCAGATTGATCTAATCCAGGGCCTATTTTGGTGTAAACGCCTAAATTACCTATTGTAACAGCATAATTTTCAATGTAGTTATCGGTCACTGTAAATTGCCCTTTTATAGTATCGCCTTGGTTATAATGGGTGCAATTACCGCCATCGTTTATAGACAAGGTTACTTTAGGTAAGCTGCTATCCATTTGAATAATTTGACTGTCTGACGTTCCATTACTATGTTCTATGGTTACCTTAATTTTATCATTAGTCCCTGGAGAAAACCTAGCAAGAATACTTCCAATATTGTTATTATATGGTTGGTAAGTGTACTCATTATTAACCGCCGTAACAGTAGGATGTGTAACGCTACCTCCAGAAAACCCTATGAGTTTTAGATCGTCGTTTAAGTAATAACTGCCATTGGTAGCCAAATTGGTAATTTTTATTTTGTATTTCATACCAGCATAAGGTGCAGAAATTCCTTGCACAACAATAATGCCTCTAAACGGACTGTTATTGAATGTCGCTATTTGGTTAAATTCAAATTTGGCTCCAGGAATGGTTAATCCCGTTACAGGGTTAATATAATCTGTTGCTACACCACCTACAGTTATTAGTTTAGGTCTGTTTCCAAAGGTGAAAACTTTAGGTTTAAGTTGTATGTAAGACTCTACTACATTACCCCATGAAGCGCAGTTTAATCCTTGTGGCGGCGTATTCCATGACAGTACCGCTCTTACTTTTAAAACTTGAGGTTTGCTACATTTCTTTTTAAATTTTGAAAAGTCATAAGGTAAAATGGCCGAATAGGATAATCCATTTTTTGGAAAAGGCGTAATGTCATGTACTTCAACAAAAGTGCTGCCCACATGTTGCCATTTACAATATTTTTCATCTTGAATCCAAAAGGAAACGTATTCTTTACTGCCTTTATTACATAAATTTCCATTGTAACCTGAAGGTTTTTTTATTTTAAAGGTTCCTATTAGTGCCTCTTGATTATAATCTGCGCCAACACACATAAGTTCCTCGTAAGTGGTATTACATTTTAGCTTATTTAACTGAGAAAGACTGTCTGCAAGCGAGAGTTTTTTCGAATCAAATAAGTTTTCTATGTTTTTTATGGCAGCATAATTTGAAGTTGATTTCGCTTCTTTTAATAGTTTGTAACCAAAACGATGCGGTTCTATTTTTTCTTTTTTATATGCATCTGCTAATTCTAAAAAGTCTATTTTTTTTGGAGCTATTGTTTTTTTAGAAAGACTAGAAAGAGTAAAGGCAGAGGGAATACCGGTAGAAATTGGAACTGTAGGAAAGGTGGGTAGAATAAATGTTAAAGGTTTTATTTGAATGTTTTCAACTCTAGTGTCACTCCAAACGTAATTTCCAATAACTTGATTGGGGTCGTTGGGAGCAGGAATGGCATTCCATGATAATATGGCTTTTACTTTGGGAAGGTTGGCTTTTGTACAAAATAGTTGTTTAGGGTCAATTTTTAGCCGTACCACATAATCAATGGGTTTTTTTATTTTTTTTAAACAGTCTTTACCTGTTGGAATGTCATGGACATTTAAAGCAGTATAGCCCATATCTTTCCAACCGTTTCCAGTTTGGTAGTCTAAATAGAAACGCACATATTCGTAAGATCCTTTATCACAGAGATTTCCAGAATAGCCTGTCGCTCTTTTTATTTTAACCGTTGCTGTTAATTCTTCAAATTCAGGGTTATACCCAACACAACCTAGAGATTCAAAGCTTGTATTTCCTTTGTTTTTATAAAAATCTAGAGGTGTTTTTAGATTTAGTTTAGAAAATCCAGTGTCTCCAACAGCTAAATAAGAATTGAATTCTTCTCTAGCAGTCATTAATTGTTTGTCGTCTAATTTTGGCATTAGTTCTAAAAGTTAAATTTAGCTTACTCTATATCGTTTTTGAGTAGGGCTTAAAACGGGATAATCATTAATTTTTGTTTGTTTTCTACTTAGAAAGTTTAAATCGTGATATTTGATAAAAAATTAAATATTACAGTTTTAAGTCGTTATATATAACTCATATTCAATGACTTTTCAGCTTCCGTCAATGAATTAATATGTTATGCAAAATTGTAGAATCAATCTAAAAGTGTCAAGAGTTAAATCGCTGTAATACAGTAGGTTTAAAGCTTTGGGGTTAAAGCGTGTTTTTCCTTATTTGTAAGAATAATAAGTCAGATTAATGTTTGTTTTTATGGTGTCTAATGTTCTATAAAATAGAATATTACGTTTTATTTGAGCTAAGGATTTACCTTGTTTTTTATAAGGATATTCAGTATATAAATGAATAATTATAATTGTAGTTTTGGTTTCGTTGTCAATAACAAGACAATAAGCGTAAGTCGAAAAGCTATAATAGAGTAGACATAATTAATTAATATTCATTATCATGAAAATTGAAAGATTATCATCAACATTAGGAGCGAGCGACAAATTTATGGTTGCTGCTGGCTGCAACTGTAACTGCTGTTGCTGTTGTAACTTTAGCATTTTTGCAGAGCAATCTGCACTTTCTGCACTTTAAAGTATGTAGCCTGTGTGCGTTTAATGCATACAGGCTTTTTTTATTCACAAAAAACCAACTAAATCTATGCTGAACAACTTTGACATTTTCGAAGATAAAGAAAATAATGTCTATCAAATAAGAACAAAAGGCGATGTTTTTTTAGTCCGTTTTGAGGGCGAAGAAAAAAAAGAAATTTTCCTTTACATCGTAAAAATAACTAGAGAAAAGAATTTTTCATTCAAAGAGTTGATGAAGAATTTAAAAAGTAAGTTTGAAGAATCCAAAATAATGCCCGTCGTTAATGAATTGAAAGAGAGTGGTATTTTTAATGAGTATTATGTTAGTCCTAAAAAAGATGTTAAAGGTTTGGCACTTGGTATTTTAGGAAAACAAAAGGATTTTTCTAGATTAAAAACAGAAAAAACACTTGAAATTATTGGTTCTGGAGATCTTTTTGAATCTTTTAAGAAGATTGCCAATAAAAATGATTTTGGGTCATTATTTTTAACCAAACTAACAAATAAAAATACCGAGTCTTTACTAGAGAAAGCTTTTAAAAGAGCAGACCTTGTTATCATAGAGAATAACGAATGGAACCCTAAATTTTTAGAAAAAGTAAATCATATTGCTTTAATCCAAAATAAACCATGGATGCTTGTTCGCGGTATGTGGAGAGGTTATGGGAGTATTGGACCTTTGTTTTATGGGAAAGAAACAGGATGTTATGAATGCTTATCTGCAAGAGTGAAAAGTAATATAGAACACCTACAGTATTTTTTAGCTTACGAAAGGCATCTTAAAGCCGAAGATAAGGGGTCACAGCCAGATTGGGCGCCTACAGGCTTTCATGAAATTATTGCTTCTACAGCAATATTTGACAGTTTAAAGTTTCTTACCGAATGGGATGTACCAGAAACTTACAATAATATTATTAATATTCTTCCATCCTTAACCACAGAAAAACACAAGCTATTAAAAAATCCTTTGTGTAGTACTTGTAAACCAGAATTAGAGTATAACTTATCGCCATGGATCGCAAATATTGCACTTAAATAACTACTAGCTCCTAATATATGTATACAAATCAAACTTTAGATAAGTGTTCTTGTATTATTTCAGATGAAACAGGAATTCTAAAAAAAGTCTCTCGATTACCAATTCAAAACGGAGACCCAAAACTGATTGCCTTTGGAGTTATTCCTTCAGAAACGTCTATGCTAGGTACAACGTCTTTTCCTGGAAGAGGAAGTGGCTGTGCATATTCATGGGAAGGCGCAATGCTTACAACTTTAGGTGAAATTTCTGAACGTTATGCACCGGTGTTTTATAAAAAAGAAGAATTTATAAAAACTGCGTATAAGGACTTAAACGTAGGGAAAAAAATTCCCCCTTCAGAATATGCGATTTATCATGAGAATCAACATGACTTATATCAAAAAAACGAACTTCCTATAAAACCATTAACCGAAGATTTAGAATTGCATTGGGTAAAATGTACAGATCTTACAGATGGTCAAGAAGCATGTATTCCCGCAACATTGGTATATATGCCTTTTTTTGAAGATCCTTATTATATCATGTTTAATACTTCTACAGGGCTAGCAGCGCATTCAAATTTTTATAAAGCAGTATTAGGGGGATTGTATGAGTGTATAGAACGGGATTCTTTTGTAATTACATGGTCTCATCACTTGGACGTTCCAAAAATTAGAATTACTCAAGAAATGCAGGATTATATAGACCAGTATTATCCTAAAAACTTTAAGTTTCACCTGTTAGACGTTACGTTGGATCTTGAAAAACCAAGTGTTTTTGGTTTTTGTGTAGGAGAGAGTGATTATGGTAAATTTATTACTGTAGGATCTTCTACAAGAGGAACCTATGCCGAAGCTATTAAAAAAGTAATAATGGAATGTGGGCAAGCGGTCTCTTACTTACGGCATACGTTTAATAAAAACCCAGATTGGAATAAAGGAAAAATGGATTTAAGAGATTTTGAAGACCATTCTTTATATTATAACGTCCATAAGGAAGAAATGAAGGTGTTCGATAAATGGATAGATAAGGTTCCGAATAAAGAAATAGATTTTAATGAAGTAAGACAGACTAGCGATATTGAAGAAATTCAAAGCATGCTAAAAGTCTTTAAAAAGAAAGGTTACAACGTTTTATTTAAGGATGTAACAACGGTTGATGTTAATCAGGCAGGGTTTTATTCTATAAAAATATATATTCCTCAACTTATACAAATGGCTGGCGGTTACCCTTTTTATTTTTGGGGCGGAAAACGATTGTATGAAGTGCCACCAGCACTAGGTTACCCAGCTAAAACGTATGAAGAAATTTCTCGTTATCCTTATCCTTTCCCATAAACAAAAACTACATAAATGAATATTGAAAATATAAAAGAAAAATACGATCGCTTAGATATGGAGATTACGAGTATTCGTAATCTCGGGAAAACAATGGCAGCCTTGTATCATGAAAACTCCAAGGTAAATAAAATAATAGCAAGAAAACAGATCTCTCAAATAAGCATGTTTGAGAGCCCTTATATTGTTGAAAAATCTAGTCAGCCTTATAAAAACTATTATCAAATAGAAACTCATAATTTAGAAGATTATGATATACAAGGCGATAAATCTGATTTTTATAAAACAATACAAGGGAGACATAGCGGAAGAACCTTTGATGGCGATTATAAAATCTCTCTCTTTGAGCTTCATAAAATTCTATATTATTCTTATGGAATTTCAAAGACAAATCAAGTTAGCGAAAACGTAAAATGGTCGTTTAGGCATGTGCCTTCAGCAGGAGGTTTATATCCTTTAGAGTTGTATGTGGTTGTTTTAAATGGAGATGTTCGCAAGGGATTGTACCATTATAGTCCTATAAAAAATGCCTTGTCTTTAATAAAAGAAGGAGATTTTACAGATTTCCTAGCGGAATATTCAGGAGCTAAACCTTGGGTGGATATAGAAAACGCCTCTTGTGTAGTGTTAACGACTTCTGTATTTGAACGGCAAATGATTAAATATGGAGAAAGAGCCTATCGTTTTATCTTAATGGAAACCGGTTTTGTAGCTCAAAACATAAACCTTATTTGCGAACATATAAATTTAGCATCATGTATGGTTGGATTTTATTATGATGATAAAATAAATGAACTCCTTGATGTAAATGGAGTAGGAGAAACGGTTCAAAACATCCTTGTTATAGGAAAAGAGAAAGAAGAAACCCCACGTACAAATGCTGAAAATTAATAAATTAACCCTATAATTTATGGAGGTAATAAATATATCAGATTTACATTATACCATTGAAAAAAAACAAATTCTTGATGGGATTGACTTTAGCATTAACGAAGGGGAAAAAGTAGCTTTATTAGGGAGTAATGGCTCAGGGAAAAGTACTATTATAGATATTATAGCAGATAATTTTTCACCAACATCTGGAGACGTAAAAGTATATAATAATACGTTTAATAAAAAGAAAAAAAATATTGGTGTTTTATACGATAACAGCCCTTTTTTTCCTGCATTAAAAGTAAAAGAACTCATTGCATTTACAGCTTCTATTTATAATATAAAAAAAGAAGACAGTATTGTTAATCAATTAAAAGAGAGTTTAGGAGTAGAAAGTATTAATAATAGCCTTTTTTATTCCCTATCGAAAGGGGAGCGTAAAAAGGTAGGAATTATATTATCTCTAATACACTCGCCTTCATTATTCATTGCAGATGAACCGACCTCTTTTTTAGACCCTTCAATGCGAAGTAAATATTGGAAAATATTATCCAATAGAAAAAATCTAACGGTACTGTTTACTACTCACATTTGGGAGGAAGCAGAACAGTATGCCGATAAAGTTGTTTTTATAAATGAAGGGAAACAATTGTTGGACGCAGATACTGTTTCAAACTATATGTCTGATATGTATTTGATGGGAAACAAAAAAATTGTAATTGATGACACACAAGATGTTAAAAAACTACCGTCAGAGGCCATCGTGATTACTTATAATGACCAGCATCATATTTTTAGTAAAGACTTTAATGAAACACTAGCTATTGTGCAAAAAACAATTAATAAATACTCTTTGCTGGAAAAAGGTTTAGAGGATGTTTATCACTATCTAATCGCAAAAAATAATCAATGAAATCACTCGTAACATCTATAAAATATAATTTATTAATGTATTACCGTATAAAGGTAGCCTTGTTTTTTACATTTATATTTCCAACATTATTGTTTGTTATTTTTGGGAGTATTTGGGGGATTTCTAGTCCTGAGTATATTTATTTTTTGCTCTCTGGAGTCGTTGCAATGAATGTATTAAGTCAAGGAATCTTTTCTACAGGAGCTGTGATAAAGCAATATTATCAAGAGAATATTATCAAGTTTTTAAAAGGACTTCCTATGAATGTATTTAATTATTTTTTAGGAATGGTTATATGTAGGGCTTTGGTTGTTGTAGCAAGTATATTAATGTTAATTTTAATTTCGTTTTTGTTTTTTGGCTACGCAGTAAGCCTAACACAATTTATACTACTTACAGTGGGGTCTTTAATAGGGTTAATCCTTTTTTCTTTTATGGGATTACTTATTAGTTTTTCTGGAAACCTAAGGAATAGTGAAGATTCTAGTAAAGAAATAGGCAATATCATTTATTTTTTAATGATTTTTCTTTGCGATTGTTTTTATCCTGTGAGTGAGTTAAATAATGTTATAGCAACTATTAATATGTTTTTTCCGCTTACTTATTTATTAAATTTTTATAGAGAAGAAAATATCGGGTATTCATTGTTAATCATGCTACTGTTTTTTGCCGTTTTTGCGGTGTTATTTACGTTTATGTTTAAGAGAAAAGCATTACATAGGGTATGAGTATATTGTATTTGTTTGGCGGATTATTAACACTAACAATTTTCCATGAATTGGGACATGTTATTAGTGCTCTAATTTTAAGATTACGAATTTTTAATGTAGGAATAGCAATGCTTCCTTACCCTCATCCGTATGTGAAAGTGTCACATACAGATAATAAGTTGCACCGTTATATTTTTTATTATTCGGGAATAGGAATGACACTTTTATTATTGTCAATTTGTGCTTTGAAAGGCTTTTTGTCTTATAAAATGCTGTATTATGCCTTTGCAATAGAGTTAATTATAGAGTTGAATCCTTTTTACTCGGATATTTTTCTGGTAAATACCAATTCTAGTGATTATGGTAAATTTAATTTCAACCTTTCTAGAAGCAAGAAACTTTATTTTGTTTTCTGGATCGTATTGATCTATCTTTTTTTTAGCCCTTTTGGCTTTCAAAGATTTTTAACTTTTAATTGAATGTAAGATGAAAACAATATATTACCTCTCTATTATCGTTCTATGGGCAATAACAGGTTGCCAAAATTCTAATGCCTCAAAAAACAATGCTACTATTGCTTATGCAAATACTCCTTTGCAGTTTAAAGTTAATGATACGGTTTTAGAAAATATACAAGCTAAGATTTACCAGGCTTTTGTAACGTCTATAACCTCAAAAGAGGTAAGTAGTTTAGAAAGTATAGAATTTAAATTAAATGCGCTTATAAAGAAACACCCTCAAAATATTATTAAATATTGGCAGGCATATTTATATTACTATAAGTCTATTTATTATATGCAAAAAAAGGATAAAGACGAAAGTGAGATTCAAATAAATAAAGGCCTAAAAATAATAGAGGAATTAACACCTAAAAATGGAGAAGATTATGTGTTATTAAGTATGATTCAAGGTTTTGCTATACAATATGTACCTAATTTAAGAAAAGGTGTTTATGCAGTGAAAATTAAAAAAAACATAGAAAAAGCACTTAAAATAGACGATAAAAATATTCGAGCTCATTATGTAGCGGCTAGTAATGATTTTTATACCCCAAAAGAATTTGGAGGAGGTAAAATTATGCAAAACCATTTATTAAAAGCGATTGCACTTCCCGACCAGTTACATCCTAATAAATATTTGCCTTCTTGGGGAAAGGATTTAAGTTATGTTATGCTTATTCAGTTTTATATTAATGACAATAAGATAAAGGAGGCAAAAAAATATTTTAAAGAAGCTATTGCTCTTTATCCAGAAAATTATTCTATTAAATCATTGGCAGTAAAACTTATAGATTGATTTTTTATAAATTTTGAAATGATTAAAAAGAATTATATCGCCTTTGGGCTTATGCTACTCTGTGTTTTAGGGTTTGGTCAATCTAGAATACAAGGGGTCGTTTTAGATAAAGAGCGTGTTCCTGTTTTTGCTGCAAATGTTTATTTGAAAAATAATTCAGCTATTGGTACTACAACAGATTTTGATGGTAAATTTAGCCTGCCATTATCAATTCTTGAACAAAAAAAGGACACTTTGGTTGTCTCTTCTATTGGTTATAAAACATATTATAAAAAAGTGAGCTTATTGTCTCATAACGCGGTGAATAGGATCACAATTGCATTTGGGGAAAATCAATTGCAAGAAGTTGCATTAAGTTATAAATCACCCATTTCTGAGCAGTTTTCAGTTAATAAATTAGAGAAATTAGATATTTATTTAGATCCTATATCCAATGGAGATCCTTTAAAAGCTATAACAGGGTTAGCATCCTCAACAAATGTTAGCGAAAATTCAAATCCAGTTTTGAGAGGGAGTAGTTCTACACGTTCATTAGTAGTGCTAAATGGTGTACCTGTTATAAACCCTATAAAAAATAGTCAAGTAAACAGTGTTGGCAGTTTTAGTTTATTTAATACGGAACTTATAGATAAACAATATGTATATGCGAGCAATCCTCCGTTAACTTATGGGAATTCTAGTGCCGGATTAATAGAGATAGAATCCATAGATAAATTAAGTGCAAATCAATTGAGTCTTTCTGCAGGCCTGGCCAATTTAGGGTTTTTCGTATCTCAAAAAACGAAAGCTGAGAATTTTGTACAGCTTTATGGGAATTGGCAGTTTTCAAGCCCTTTTATAGGTTTAAATGCACCCGGTTTTGATGCTATCAATTATTTTAAAAATAAAGATTTTGGAATAAATTATCATCATAAAATAAATGAAGAGACCGTATTCAATATCTTTAATTATGTAATAGATGAAGATTATAGCGCAGTGAGTCAAAGCTTCACATATAAAGGGACTCAAAAAACTTCGAATACGAGGTATTTTAATATTTTAAACTATAAGAAAAAATATGAGAAAAGTTATTTAACCATTAATGGAGGAGTAGACCTCGCTAATAAATCGTATAATTTTGGAAATGTAGATTCTAAAGTAGACGAACTTCAGTTGTATACTTCTGTTAATTATAAGGATAAAATATTTGATGGAAATACTTTGCAAGTAGGGGCTAGTACAACTTATAATAGTTATAATTACGAAAGCACTATTCCTGAGTTTTTTTTTGCGCAAGCTCCTACTGCACCAGCATTAATAATGGCCGAAGATATTTCGAATCATATTATTGAAATGTATTTGTATGATACGCATAAAATAACAGATAAGTTAACCGGTTCTGTTGGCGCTAGACTTAATATCCCGACTAAAAAACAAAGTAGTAATTTGAGTTCTCAATTTAATTTAAGATATAATTTAAATAGGGAACATTCCTTTTTGTTGAGTTCAGGAAAATATTTTAATTACTCTTTACCCGAGTTTTTTGATACTAATTATACGCTTTTAGAAAGTTACCAAGTCGCTTTAGATTATGCTTTTAAGAAGACAGATTATACTATAAATGCAGCTGTTTATTATAAAGATGAAGGTGGAGATTTGGTAACCAGTGAATTTATACCTTATGATAAAACAAAAATATTTGGGCTGGAGTTTTCTGTAGCGTATTTTATAAATGATGCTTTTAAAGTAACGCTGTCTAATACTATTGTTGATAAAAAAATTAGGGCCTACGATAACTTTGTGAATGCAACAGACGATTTAAATTACTTTGTAAAGGCAGCATTGTCTTATACCAACCCTAAATATGTTAATGTTGCATTAAATTATATAGGGCGTTCTGGAACACGGTTTACGCCAATAGTAGGCAGTACATTTGATACCGATGCTAATGCGTATAGTCCTACATATTCCGAAGGGATTAATGGTGAAGCTCTTAATAATTATAATAGTTTTAATATTACGTTTAATAAAGTGTTTAAAGTTAATGAAAACGCATTAATTAGCTATTTTTCAATAAATAACGTATTCGATACTAATAACCAGAGTGAAAAGCTTTATAATATGGATTATAGCGATTTCTCATACGATTATTTACAGCCACTTACGGTTTACTTTGGATTTATGTATAAGTTGTAAACGTTACACTATAGGCGTGCTTTTGTTTTTTTTAGAGTATTCATTTAGAGTTGTTTATAAAATATTCCCTTTTTATACAAGATAAATTATAATTAAACGCAAGCCTTTTTATAAATTAGAAGTTTACAATTCAGCCATAAGAAATAACAATTCAGAAATACTCTTTTTAAAAACATCGCGTACTGTGAGATATTTGTGGTGTAATTAAAACAAATGTATTATGTGTAAAATATCACTTATTATTGTATTTATAATCACTTCTATATTGCCAGCACAGAGCAATTATGAAAACGGTATGAAAACAGCCTTTGCACTGTGGCAAGAGCAAAAAACAGAAGCCGCTGTTAATTTATTTGAACGTATCGCAAATGCCGAACCCGATAATTGGTTAGCTCCATATTATGCAGCAGAAATTTTAATATGGGATGGGTTTACAGTTTTAAAAAATAAAGTAAAATTAGATTCACAATTGCAGCGTGCACAGCGGTTTTTAGATAAGGCCAAATCTATTTCAAAACACAATCCTGAGATTATGATTATGCAAGCAATGCTGTATACGGCTTATGTGGCTAGTGATGGAAGTACTTATGGGATGACATTATCTGGAAAAATAACAAATTTGTATGCAAAGGCTTATAAATTAAGTCCCCAAAACCCTAGAGTAGTATTAAGTAAAACAGAATGGGATATTGGAACGGCTAAGTTTTTTGGGCAAGACACAAAGCCCTTTTGTAAGGCTATTAAAAAAGCTGTAGAACTTTTTGCTAACTTTAAACCAGAAACAGATTTTCATCCCAATTGGGGCGAAGATAGAGCCAAAGAAGTATTAAAAACGTGTAAATAAAATTAATGTGTTGGAGTTTTTTAAAGCGCTAGGGAAAGCATTTATTATTGGAATTATTGTATTCTTAATTAGAGGTATAATTATGTACTTTAATGGGATTGAAATAGAAATGAATACTAATTTCTATTTGGATTTTGTATATAATCAAATGTATGCTATTATATTGTATATGGCTAATGCCTATGTTATTGGGTATTTCTTAAAACGTTACAAAAGTGAGCTGTTTGAAATAAAAAGAATAGTTTTAGCAGCACTATCTTCAATAATAATATCTGTCGTCACCATTTTTATCCTTCGTTTTTTTATAAACGTTGTTGTTTATAATAGCAGCGTTAGCCAGTTTTTTGCCGATGAGAAAATAATATATTACTGGTTCTCTCTAACAATAGCTGTTACTGTTACCGCTGCATTTTATATTTTTCATTATTATAAATCCAAGCAAGAAAATAAAGTTAAGGAGCAAAAGGTTATTGCAGGAACAGCAAGTGCAAAGTTCGATGCTTTGAAAAACCAATTAGACCCGCATTTTTTATTTAATAGTTTAAATGTATTAACCAGTTTAATAGAAGAACATCCAGAGAATGCACAGCGATTCACAACCGGGCTCTCTAAGGTTTACCGTTATGTGCTAGAGCAAAAGAATAAGGATTTAGTGACCGTAGATGAAGAATTAAAATTTGCAAAAATCTATATGTCCTTGCTTAAAATGCGTTTTGAAGATAGCCTTGTTTTTGATATCCCAGCGTGTTCTGTAGACCCAGAGAGTAAAGTTGTGCCTTTGTCATTGCAGTTGCTTTTAGAAAATGCCGTAAAGCATAATATTGTAACGGCAAATAAACCGTTGCACATAAGAATTTATGAATTTAATAATACATTGGTTGTAGAAAATAACTTGCAAACCAAAGAAGTGATTAAAAAAAGTAGTGGCGTCGGATTAAATAATATTAAACAACGCTACCATTTATTAACAAGTAAAAAAGTAAGTATTATAGAAGACGAGGCTTATTTTAAAGTCGCAATTCCTATGCTTACAAAACAAATAAAAGTGATGATACAAAAAGAAGAAAAAAATATGAATGATGCTTATATAAGAGCACGAAAACACGTAGAAGAAGTCAAAGGGTTTTATTACAACGTAATTGCTTATTGTCTCGTTATACCTTTTTTAATTTTTATAAATTATAAGACTTATTGGGAATTTCAATGGTTTTGGTTTTCTGCTTTTGGATGGGGAATGGGTATTGCATTTCACGCGTATAAGGTTTTTGTAAATGATGGTATATTGGGGCGTGATTGGGAGCGTCGTAAGATTCAAAAATTTATAGAAGAAGAAAAAAAGAAGCATTGGAATTAAATTGAAAGTTAAGATGGAATATAATATAGAATCACACGAAAATAAAGATCAATATCATAGTCAGGAAGAAGCTTATATACGGGCCAAAAAAAAGGTCGAAAGAATAATTGGATTTTACTGGCATTTGGCCTCCTATATTATTGTAAATATTTTTATCATTATTATAATAGCCAGACATGCTGAAAATCAGTTCTGGAGTTTTTCTACATTTTCAACGCCTTTTTTTTGGGGGATAGGCTTGTTTTTTCATGGCGTAGGTGTTTTTGGTAAAAATTTAGTCTTTGGTAAAGCATGGGAAAAGCGAAAAATTGCTAAATATATGGAAGAAGAAACAAACCAGTGGGAGTAAAAGTATATTGTAATTAAAGTGCTAAAAAATTGGTGAACAATTAGAATCAAAAGACGCATTTTTTTAAGGCGTTTAATATTTTAAATAGTAATTAAATTAGTAAAAATAAGCAGGAATAAGTATGAGGGTGTTAATAATTGAAGATGAAAAGCCGTCGGCACGACGTTTACAGCGCATGTTAAAGGCTATAGATATATATGTTGAAACCTTGCTGCATTCGGTAGAAGAGTCTATAGAATGGTTTCGAAATAATGCGCATCCAGATTTAATTTTTTTAGATATCCAGTTAAGTGACGGGCTGTCTTTTCAAATATTTGATGTTATAGCAATACAGTCTGCCATAATATTCACAACCGCTTACGATGAATACGCCTTACAAGCCTTTAAATTAAATAGTATAGACTATTTGCTTAAACCTATAGATGCAGATGATTTAGAGATGGCTGTTGCCAAATTTAAAACCAGACTACCACAAAAACAAAATGTAACTTTAGATTTTAATGATATAAAAAAACTGTTAGTAAACCCGATAGAACGTGAATATAAAAAGCGTTTTTCAATTAAAGTTCGGCAGCATTTAAAACTAATAAATATTGATGAGATCGAATGTTTTTATAGCGAGAATAAAGGGACTTATCTTTATACAAGTGAAGGGCGTAGTTATTTGTTAGATACTAGCTTAGAGCGTTTGGAGCAAGAATTGGAACCGCAGACTTTTTTTAGAATTAATAGAAAATTCTTTGTTAATATTTATGCGATAAAGGATATGATAAGCTATACGAATTCACGCTTGCAAATTAAATTAAAAACGTATAGGGAACAAGATGTTATTGTTGCAAGAGAGCGTGTAAAAGACTTTAAGTTATGGTTAGAATAATGTGCGATTAAAGTTAATCTTCGGTTCTATTGTCATCAAATCCTGATGGGAGTAGTTTGGGGATGAATTTTATTACAAGCGGTAATAGTAAAGCACCTCCTGGAAGCATAAAAATAGCCAAACTAGGGATAGACTTAAAAATGTCAAGCAGTTGCTCTTGTACTATTTTTTGTTCTTTTGTACTTAAATCTCTAACTGTAGACTGCGAAATTAAAAACATTAATTCCTTACTTTGTACGAGTTCTTTTTGTAGGCGTTTACTATTTCTAGAAATAAGTTTACTTACCATTTTACTAGAGTTGTCATAAAAGGTTTTAACTATATTTCTTGACCCTAATAGAATGATGTCTTTTTTATGATCGTTAAAAAAGGTATTAATAACAGTAATGGATGTTTTTACAGTGTATTCGTTTAAATCTAAGTTTTTACCTAATTGAAAAAGGATGTAGCGTTCATTATCATCTATAGTTTTGTCGCTCCAAGTCGATATACAAGCTAAATCTAAAATATATTGTTTATCCAGAGGTGTGTTAAGGAGGGAGATAGCTTCTAAGTAACTTAATTCTTTATCCTTTTGATAACGCATAGATTGCTCAAAAAAGTTAATTAAGCTTGTATCATAAGATGTTTTATCTGCTTTAGCATTTAGTGTATTTAAAACAATGGTCTCTATTATAGATTCTTTTTGTTGAATATTTTGTTCAGAAATATTTCCAATGCTTAAAAATTGCCTAAACGCAATAACATCAATAAATAAAAGGGCATTAGTTATAAAGTAATTGAAACTTTTATTTATTAGGTTATTATCTATTTGAATCCGTTTATGAATGATTTTTTCTAATAATGAGGCATCCTTTTTTTCTCTTAAAATATCCGATAAAAAGGTTGTTTTATACGCCTTAACTTCAGAATAAAAGCGAATAATATTGTCTATAAAATCAACAGGTTGCTGTGTTTCATTATGAGTGATATATAATGCTAGAAGGTGATTTATTTTACACATCTCTTCAGGACTTAAATCTCCTTTTTCTATGTAATTATTAACAATATCGGTATTACTACCATAGATATAACCAGATAATCGTAAACCATTATATAATTCCAAAAGGGTGTTGGGAAGTTTTAAGGTTTCAATTGTTTTTAATAGTTTTTTTACCCAACCGCTAGTTGACGGATTCATAGAATTGCTTTTTATTTACTCTAAAATAAGCATTCATATGGAAAAAAAAAAGCTACAATTAAGTAGCTTTTATTATTTTTTAGGATTTAATCTTAAAGGGTAAACAAAATTATTTTTAGCTGTATTAATTAGCCCTTAGAAAAGTGTTCACTTCAATAGCTACATCTTCCCAAGTTTTGCTTATTCCATCTGCTCCTTTATGTAAGTCAAAACAAACCTTATTTAAGGTTTCTAAAGCCTCCAAGGCTTTCCAATCTTTTAAGTGCATAGTCCCTACCATTTTTACACGTCTTTCATCTGTTATGGAGACTTCTAATGGTAAATTATTAGTCGTACCATTCATGGTAATGGCTGCAATATATTTTCCATCATTGTAAGTAATGGTTCCTTTTATAAACTCAGGATCAAGCATAACACCAAAAAAAGATGTTTTTAATTTAGTGTCTCTCCCTTCATCTTTGGTAAATAAACTACTAACAGGGATAGCAAAATTTAAATTATTTAAGGCTTCTTGTGGTGTGTTGCCTGTTTTTTTATCGAAATTTAAGACCAAAAACTCTCCTCCAACCGCTTTTTTATCAGTAGTTTTATAGGCGGTCCATTTTACAGATGTGGCTTCTGGTATAACTACGAATTTTTTAGTTTCTACAGTCTCTACAGGAGACGTTTCCTTAGGCTCTTTTTTGTCACTCTTGCATGATAATACCCCTAATGATAAGACTATTAGTAGGGCGCTTATTTTGTTCATTTTTCTTAGTTTTTTATTAAAGAATAAAGTTAAGTATTTTTTAGTCTAAACTAAAGGCTTTTGTGTCTTTAAATTCAGAAGTATTTAAACCTTCTATTGTTTTGCGATACGGTTTCCAATCTTCATCATAAAAAATATTAATTTTATTTATAAAATCAGTTAAACTTTCCTTGGCTTGAGACACTAAAGTAAATTCTGTTTTGGATAACCCTTTTTTTCGAGAACGAATGTAATTGCGGGCTTTGTTTATTCGAGAATTTACTGTTGGGAGGTTGTTTCTTGTAATCCCTTGACGCTTATCTTCTTTTCCGAAGTAAAGCGCTAAAGTAGAGTCAATTTTCTGTATAATTTCTTTAGATATCTTTATTTCTTCTGTATATTTTTTTGAATCTAATTTTTTTAAATCTTTCTCGTATTTAGAAGCCGTATTTTTACTTTCTACTAATTGCTTTATTGCGTTTGCAGCAGTTTGTTGCATTGTTTCTATTGTTTTTAATGCGGCATAAATAGCATCAGTATTCGAGGTTAAAACAGTAATACGAGGGTCTTCTTTAACAGTTATTTGCGTTTCAGAAGTTTGATCTCCATAGTGCATTTCTACTCGATAAACCCCTGGTTTTACAGAAACACCACTAGGTTCGCTTTTACGGGGTCTAATGTTTTTAGAAGGCCTAGCTTTTCCGCTTTCACGCATAAACCAGGTCCATTTGTGAATTCCAGTCGCTTTAGGGCTTTTACGTTTTAAGGTTCTAATTAAGCGATTACCATCATATATATTCATTGTAATAGAATCCCATTTTACGATGTTTTCCTCCTTTGGGTTTTCCTTATTACTCGTTTTATCTTCTTCTTTTTTTGAAGTAGGATTAATTTTTAAATAATAACTTAATTGCGCTCCAAAATTTCTGTTTTCACCATTGTAAGTGGCATCTGCTCCAAAGCGACTGCCTGTAGGTTGTTGGTATGTCGCTTTATAGGCTGTAGGAGGGGAGAAGAGCTCCAGCTTTTTATTTAATAGGCGATTGTTTTTAGCGATAGCTCTTAAAGGTCGAATATCATCTATTATCCAAGCGGCACGCCCAAAAGTACCTATTACTAAATCGTGTTCACGCGGATGAATAACTAGATCTTTAACAGGGACAGTAGGGAAACCTTCAGTCCATTTTGTCCATTTTTTCCCAGCATTTATAGAAAGGTATAAGCCATCATCTGTACCTAAAAATAAAAGATTAGGCTCTTCGAGGTCTTCAACTATGGATAATGTATAGCTTTTTACTGTATTAGAGTCTACAATACGTTTCCACGTTTTTCCATAATTTTTTGTTCGGTATGCATAAGGAGTATAGTTGAAGCGTCTATAATCATTAGCGACTAAAAGCGCTTCCCCTTTATTTTTGTTGGATGCTTTTATTTGCACAATCCAGCTGCCTTCTGGGAGGCCTTTTAGGTTTTTAGAAACCTCCGTCCAAGTGTCTCCTCCATTTTGTGTAATATGTATGCGTCCGTCATCTGTACCTACCCAGAGCATATCTTTTTCAAGGGGAGAAGGCTCGATAACTAAAATGGTACAATGGTTTTCTGCTCCAGTGGCATCAATAGTTAGTCCTCCACTATCTCTTTGTTTTAGTTTTTCGGGGTTATTAGTTGTTAAGTCGGGTGAAATGATTTGCCATGTATCTCCTTTGTCTGTTGATTTATGAACAAATTGACTCCCAAAATAGGCGATATTATTGTTAAATGGATCGACATTAATAGCTGCATTCCAGTTAAAACGTAATAAAACCTCTGCATCGGGATGTGTTGGTTGTACAGTATAATTGTTACCCGTTTTCCAATCGTAGCGACTTACATAGCCTTGTTGGCTCATAGTCCAACCATATCTGGAGTTGTCTTTATCAGGAATAACATCAAAACCATCGCCAAAAGAGAGTTCTTGCCAATATGAATTTCTAATCCCTTGAGAGCGCCAAACATAAGCGGGGCCTCGCCAAGATCCATTGTCTTGCATGCCTCCGTATACGTTATAAGGAATGTCGTTATCTACATTTATATGGTAGAATTGTGCTACAGGCAGATTCCCTATAAAGCGCCAGTTTTTGCCGCCGTCTTTTGTAATGTTCATTCCACCATCATTACCATCTATCATAAAGTTACCATTTTCTGGGTGAATCCACCAAGCATGATGATCGGGGTGAACCCCATTATTAACACCATATGCAGGCATTAATTGGTTGAAATTTTTACCACCATCTTCACTTACATTAATGTATGTAAATACAGAATAAACGCGGTTTTCGTTTTGAGGGTCTACATAAATTTCAGAATAGTAGAAAGGTCTGTTACCAATGCCTTTTTTATCATTAATTTTTTTCCAATTAAAACCACCATCTTCACTTTTGTATAAAGCATTCTTTTTAGCTTCAATAAGCGCATAGATTATATTCGGTTTACTTTTTGCAATAGCTACTCCAATACGTCCAAGATTACCTTTAGGTAAGCCCTCTTTATCGGTTATTTTTTTCCAATTTTCGCCTCCGTCATGGGTAATATACAAGCCCGAGCCTTGTCCGCCAGAGTTGAAAAACCAGGGGGCTCTCTTGTGCTCCCATAGCGTTGCGATTAATTTATTGGGGTTTGTGGGGTCCATAACCAGATCAGCAGCTCCTGTTTTTGTATTGGCATAGAGTATTTTTTTCCAAGTTTTGCCACCATCGGTGGTCTTGTAAACTCCGCGTTCTGTATGCGCTCCCCAAGGCGAACCGATAGCGGCAACATAAACGGTGTTTGGATGAGTTGGATCTATAACAATGCGATGTATATGACGTGTTTTTTCTAATCCCATAGACAACCAATTTTTGCCTCCATCTAAAGATTTATAGATGCCATAACCTCCATTTAAACTGTTTCTAGGGTTGCCTTCTCCAGTACCCACCCATATTACACTTGGGTTAGATTGTTGTATCGCTAGTGCGCCAATGGAAGCTGTAACCTCTTTGTCAAATATAGGGTGCCATTTTATACCACCTGAAGTAGATTTCCATAGCCCACCCGAAGCTGTACCAACGTACATTATATCTGGATTGCTGTGAATAACATCTATAGCAGTAACACGACCGGACATTCCGCCAGGGCCAATATTACGAGGAGTCATATTTTTAACCAAATCCATAGAAAACTCTTGAGCAGACAAGGAAAAGATAAATAATAGGGACAGGGTTGATAAAAAGTGTTTCATTTTAAGGTTTCATAGGTTATGAAAATAAAGGTAATAAAACGGATGCAGATAATTCATAAAGACTTGTTAACATGAAAGCGACAATACCCAAAAATATTGTATTTTTATAATGCTATGAAAAAAACAAGAACGCAAAGAAAAGGATTCGTTTTTAAAAGATATAAAGCGCCTTTTCAATCTCCTTTTGAAAAATTATTCGATATATTTAAAGAGCTCATAACGCATACTTCTGGAGATTTTGATGAAGCTATAGATTGGCTAAGAGAGCTTGATAAAGAATATAAATTAACGACACCAGATTATACTATTGAAGACTTTATTGAAGATTTGAAAGCTAAAGGATACATTCGTGAAGCCGTAAAACCAAATGGTAAAGGCGGGATGACTATTACAGCGAAAACCGAACGAGCCATTCGACAGGCGGCATTAGAGCAAATTTTCGGACAAATAAAACGGAGCGGTTCTGGCCAGCATAAAAGTCAGTCTCAAGGAGTAGGAGACGAACATACGGGTGATTTTAGAAACTATCAGTTCGGAGATGCTTTGGATAAAGTTTCTATAACAGAAAGTTTACGTAACGCTCAAATAAATAATGGAATAGATGGGTTTCGCTTAACCGAAGAAGACTTGGTGATCGAAGAGACCTTGCACAAATCGCAAATGAGTACAGTGTTAATGATTGATATTAGTCATAGTATGATTCTGTATGGAGAAGACCGAATCACACCAGCCAAAAAAGTAGCAATGGCATTAGCAGAGTTAATTACAACACGATACCCGAAAGATACATTAGACATTTTAGTTTTTGGGAATGATGCTTGGGTTATAAAAATTAAAGACCTTCCGTATTTAAATGTAGGACCTTATCATACTAATACCGTTGCAGGTCTAGAGCTAGCAATGGATTTGTTACGAAGAAAACGTAATACAAATAAACAAATTTTTATGATTACCGACGGGAAACCAAGTTGTTTGAGGTTGCCTGACGGTAATTACTACAAGGATAGTAATGGTCTTAATCCTTACATCACTAATAAATGTTATGCGATGGCACAACAAGCAAGAAAACTTCATATTCCTATAACAACATTTATGATAGCTCAAGACTCCTATTTGATGCAATTTGTACAGCAGTTTACACAAGCGAATCAAGGAAAAGCATTTTATACAGGATTAAAAGGCTTAGGAGAAATGATTTTTGAAGATTATGAAACCAATAGAAAGAAACGTATTAAAGGATAGTTTTAAAAGAAAAGAATAGGTCATAAAATGAGCATAAAAGCAATTAAAACATTAGGCGAATTACAAAAAACGAATTACAGATCTAAATCTATAAAGGATGAATTAAGAGCGAACTTAATAGCACAGATAAAAAATAAAGAAACCCCTTTTACAGGGATATATGGTTATGAAAATACAGTAATACCAGAGTTAGAACGTGCTATTTTATCAAAGCATAATATTAATTTGTTAGGGTTGAGAGGCCAGGCAAAAACACGTTTAGCGAGGTTAATGTTGAATCTATTAGATGAATATATTCCAGTTGTAGAGGGCTCTGAAATTAACGACGATCCTTTGCAACCCATTTCTCGCTATGCTATTGAATTAATACGAGAAAAAGGAGCAGAAACGCCAATTACATGGATGCATAGAGATGCGCGTTTTGCCGAAAAACTAGCAACTCCAGATGTAACAGTGGCAGACATTATAGGGGATGTTGATCCTATAAAAGCAGCCAATTTAAAACTTAGTTATGCAGACGATCGCGTAATTCATTATGGAATGATTCCTAGGGCAAATCGCTGTATTTTTGTTATTAATGAGTTGCCAGATTTGCAAGCTAGAATACAAGTAGCTCTTTTTAATATTTTACAAGAAGGAGATATTCAAATACGGGGTTTTAAATTACGATTACCTTTAGATATGCAATTTGTGTTTACAGCCAATCCTGAAGATTATACTAATCGGGGGAGTATTGTAACGCCTTTAAAAGACCGTATTGGTTCGCAAATATTAACGCATTACCCACAAGATATAGAAACAGCTAAAATTATAACAGCACAAGAAGCAAAATTAGAAACGATTCAAAAAGAGCGTGTTACTGTTCCTGAATTGGCTAAAGATCTATTAGAACAAATTGTTTTTGAAGCCAGAGATAGTGAATATGTAGATACCAAAAGCGGGGTTAGTGCACGGTTAAGTATTACCGCATATCAAAATTTAATTAGTGCAGCAGAGCGCAGAGCTTTAAAGAATGGTGAAAACACCACGATGGTAAGGTTAAGCGATTTTCTAGGAATTATTCCAGCTATAACAGGGAAAATAGAATTAGTATACGAAGGCGAGCAGGAAGGAGCTGCAAAAGTGGCCTATCATTTAATAGGAAGCGCAGTACAAAGCTTGTTTTCTGAGTTTTTTCCTAAAATAGAGAAGCTACAAAGAGAAGAGGATGAAAGTCCATACGACACTATTGTATCTTGGTTTTTTAATAAAAGTGAAGGCTTTGAGTTATTAGACGATTTGAGAGATAAAGAGTATATAAGTCTTTTAGATGCCATATCTCCATTAGATGATTTGTTAGCAGCATACCAGCCACGATTAGCAAAGGACGAAAGCTACTTTGTTAAGGAGTTTGTGTTGTGGGGATTGGTGGAGTTTAAACTATTGAGTAAGTATCGCTATATGGAAGGGATACAGTTTAAAGACCCGTATGGGAGTTTTATAAATGGATTATAAAATAAGAGTAAAATAGATCCCATTTTATAGATTGTAAACATTTTAAAAGCTCAAGATAATATTTTACGCTTGAGTTTTAAAAAAGCTTACAAATTAATGTTAATGCGTTTTGCTACAGAGGCTTATCTAGCCTGTTCTATTGCCGTTTTCTATGAAACGTTCGGATTGGAGTAACGTAATTTCTTTGGCTCCATCAATTTCTCCCAAAATAAGACATTCACTCATTGTTGTAGCTATTTGTTTTGGAGGAAAGTTAATGACAGCAACAATTTATTTTCTAATCAAACCCTTAACCAAATATAATTGGGTTATTAGAGCCGAAGTTTTATGGATATAAATAATGATTTATTTATGCTTATTATCACGCTCTTTATAATCGTCTCTTTTTACTCTGTGTCTATACTTAAATTGTTCAATCATTTTTTTTCTAAATGAATGATCAGCTTCTATGAGTTTTATAACTCTTTTTGCTGACAATATTTTTATGAGTTTTTCATAATATTTTTTTTTAAGCTCTAGACGTTCCTGTTCTGTTTTTATTATATTTTCTAGGAAAGTTTGAGCCTCAGCATCTGTTAAGTCTTTTGAATGTTTTTCTTTAGAGGTTTTATAATGATAAGTACGTAATTTTTCTCTAGCGTTTTCATAAGTATTATAAATAGGCCAAAACGCTTGTGCTTCTGTTTCGGTTAAATTTAAGCTTTCGGTAATGTGAGCAATTTTTAATGCTTTTAACTTACTTTTATTAGGTTTTTGAGCATAAACACTCATAATAGAAAGCGTTAAAACGAGCACTATAAGTCTTTGTTTTGTATTCATTTTATTGTGAAATTAATTCATTGTCTTCTAAATAATCTAAGTACGTTTCTAAAGTGTCGTCGCTTAAATATTGAGCAAAACTGTTTTCGTCTAATTCTTCGTTGGTAAACAGTGTTGTTATATCGTAAAGATCTGTTTCATTTAATACATAATGATCGATTAACTCTGTATCTAAAGAGCTAAAGGTTGTTGGCTTGGTTGTATTTAAACTAAAAAATAATATAATTGTTGCAGCGATACTAGCGGTATAAAATAATACGTTTTTATTAAATAAGGAGACGACCTTATTTTTCTTTTGCATAGCAATCTTATCAATAATATCGTTTTCTAAAGTGTTAAGATATTGCTTAGGAGCTTGAAAACCAGAGTTGTTTGTTGCTTTTTTACGTTCTTTGTTATTATAAATAGCAGCTTCTAAACCTTCAAAATAGCTGTCAGGTACTTTGAATCCAGAGTCCTTTATGTCGTGTAAATTTGTAGTCTTCATAATATATTTAGTGTAATAATATACTAATAACAGCTCAGTTATTATGGATTTAATGTTAAATAGCGTTCAATTTTTTTTACAGCAATGTGATACGATGCTTTTAAGGCACCCTCACTAGTCTCAAGAATATCTGCCATATCTTTATATTTAAGTTCTTGAAAATATTTCATATTAAATACCAATTGTTGCTTATGCGGTAATAGAGCTATCGCTTTTTGTAATTTTAATTGTATTTCGTCCCCTTCAAAATAAACATCTGCGTGTAAATTGTTTATCGTGATATTTTGAAGGTCTTCATTTGTTATTTGTAATCGTTTAGCCTTCTTGTTTAGGTGTGTAATAGATTCATTTGTTGCAATACGATACATCCATGAATATAATTTACTTTCTCCTTTAAAGCAGTCAATATTCTTGTACACTTTTATAAAGGTGTTTTGAAGTACATCATCTGCATCATTATGAGACTTAACAATATGCCTTATATGCCAATATAAACGCTCTTTGTAAAGCTTTATTAATGTTTTGAAGGCTTTATCTTTATCGTGTTTAGATTGTAATTGTACTAAAAGTTCGGTGTCTTCGATCACAAAATTAATTTTCTATAGGACTATGGAATTTAAATAAGGTTTAAAATATTATTTTTTAAGATATAAAGTTAGCTAATGTAGGGCTTTAGATGTTGGTTTATTTTAACATAAAAATCGACCAAGAGTTGCTATTCATCGATAAAAAGTGTTTTTTTTTGGAGGGTATGTTTTTTTATATTATTTTTGGTTAACATACATACTTAAGTTGTTAGTCGCCCCAAGTCTAACACGGAATGAAAAAGGATAAACATTATGTTTATCCTTTTTTTATGTGTTATATATTTGAGATAGTGAATGTTACTCGAAACTTTGCATCTCCACAAGCTTTTTATAAATACCATTTTTAGTTATAAGCTCATTATGCTTTCCTTGTTCTGCTATTTCTCCTTTTTTCATTACAATAATTTCATCAGCATTTTGAATGGTTGATAGGCGATGCGCAATAACAATAGATGTTCTGTTCTTCATCATATTTTCTAGTGCCACCTGGACTAAACGTTCACTTTCGGTGTCTAAGGAAGACGTCGCTTCATCTAATATCATAATAGGCGGATTTTTAAGGACGGCTCTAGCAATACTTATACGTTGCTTTTGTCCTCCAGAGAAATTGCTACCAGCGTCTCCAACATTAGTTTCTAGTTGTTCTGGTAAATCTTTTATAAATTCCCATGCATTTGCAATTTTAAGAGCTTCGACGATTTGTTCGTCAGTAGCATCTTCTTTACCTACAAGGACATTATTTTTTATGGTATCGTTAAATAGTATTGAATCTTGTGTAACGAGTCCCATTAAGGAGCGAAGCGAATGGGTATCCATGTCTTTAATATCTATCCCATCAATAGTAATAGCGCCTTCATTTACATCGTAAAAACGAGTTAAAAGATTTGCGATTGTACTTTTACCACTTCCAGATTGTCCTACCAAAGCGATTGTTTTACCTCTAGGGACATCGATAGAAAAGTTTTTTAGTACGTTGTCTTTTTTATATCTAAAATTAACGTCTTTAATGGAAATGTTATTCGTAAAATCTTCTTTTATAATGGCATTTTCTTTTATTGGAATGGTATCTTCTTGCTCTAATATTTCAAAAACACGATCGGCAGCAGCAACACCATTTTTCACAGCATATGAAGCTTTAGAAATTGCTTTTGCAGGTGTTAAAATATTATATGCTAATCCCATAAAAGATAAGAATACTTCTCCTTCTAATGTTTTTTCTATTAAAACGAGTTGCCCTCCATACCATAGTAATACGGCGATAGTAATTATACCTAAGACTTCACTTAAGGGCCCTGCTAAGTTGTTCTTATTCCCAATACTATTGGATAGTTTTAATAGGCGGCTTACAGAACCATTAAACTTTAATCCAAAATTCGATTCCGCATTATAGCTTTTTATAATTTTAAGGCCAGATAAACTCTCCTCTACAATGGATATTAAAAATCCGCCTTCTTGTTGTAAACGCGTAGATTTAGATTTTAAATTTTTACCTATAATAGAAATTATAAACCCAGCAACAGGAATAAAAAGGAATACAAATAAGGTTAACTTCCAACTAATTGTAAACATAAAAACTATTGAAAAAATAATAGTCATAGGTTCTTTTACAACAAGTTCTAGTACTTTAAAAAAAGAATTTTGTACTTCGCTAACATCACCTAGCATTCGTGCCATTACATCCCCCTTTTTTTGTTCTGAATAGAACGGAATAGGGAGGCTTATAATTTTTTGATACATCGTTTTCCTTAGGTCTGCTAAAACGCCATTACGAAGATGCATAATATGTAAAGAAGCTAAGTAGTTGAATACGTTTTTTAATAAGAAAGTCACTATAACAAGCCCAACAACCAATAATAAGCCATATTGTGCACCATAATTTTCATTGAGTTCGGAAACATTGAAATAGAAGGATTCTTTTAAAAAACCTGGTAATTCTTCGATGCCATTATAAATGGGGGCTTTGTCAATTTTTTTAGACTTGTCAAAAAGCACTTCCATCATAGGGATTAAAGCGACGAATGATAGTGTGCTAAAAAGTGCATAAAGCACATTGAAAATGACATTCCATACCACATTAGTTTTATAGGGTTTAACAAAGGGAAGTAATTTATGTATTATTTTTTTCATTTATTTGAGATTCATAGTCTTTAAAATAGCGTCAATTTTTAGCTCTAATTGCGCTTCGGTTTTAATAAAGTCTTCTATAGATTTTAGAGGTGCATTCACACTAATATAGAATTTTATTTTTGGTTCTGTACCACTTGGTCGTAAGGCTATTTTACTACCATCTTCAGTATAATAAATAAGGACATTAGATTTGGGAACAGCAATGCTAGTCGTAGCTCCTGAAATCATATTCTTAGCTACAGATAATTGATAGTCTTCTATACTTGTAACCTTAGCATTATTAACAACTAGTAAAGGGTTTTTACGGGCATTTACCATCATTTGTTTTATTTCTTGAGCGCCTTTAATTCCTTTTTTTGTTATCGAGACTAGGCGTTCCTTATATAAACCATGTTTAAGGTATAACTTAATTAATTCCTTGTAAAAGGAGCTGCCTTTGGCTTTGGCTTGAGCAGCAATCTCACAGGCTAGAAGAGTTGCTGTAACAGCATCTTTATCTCTAACAAAATCACCAACCATAAACCCAAAACTTTCTTCACCACCGCCTATAAAATCTAGATTAGGGAAATCTTTGATCATTTTTGCGATCCATTTAAAACCTGTTAAGCCAATTTTACAGTCTACATTGTAGGCTTTAGCTAAAACGGACATCATCGGAGTAGATACAATTGTACTCCCAATAAATTGATTATTGTTGAGTTTACCGTTAATCTCCCATTGTTTTAAAAGGAAATCGGTCATCATCACCATGGTTTGATTGCCGTTAAGTAAAACCAATTCATTCTCAAGGTTTCTTACAGCAATTCCCACACGATCACTATCAGGGTCGGTTCCAATAACAATATCACCATCAACTGTATTTGCTAGGTTTAAAGCCATTTTTAATGCTTCTGGTTCTTCAGGGTTAGGGGATGATACTGTTGGGAAATCACCATTAGGCTCTCGTTGTTCTTCAACAATATGAACAGTAGCATAACCTGCGCGGTTAAGAGTTTCAGGAATAGTCATTATTGAAGTGCCATGCAAAGAGGTAAACACAATATTTAAATTGTTTTTAGCTGCTTTAGGAGTATTAAAACTTCCGTTTTTAATCGCTGCATCAATAAAAGCAGTATCTATTTCTGGTCCTATATATTGTATTAAATTGTTATTGGCTTCAAATTTTATTTCAGCATAATCTATTGCATTTATAATTTGGATAATCTCATGATCTTGCGGTGGTACGAGTTGCCCGCCATCTTGCCAATAGACTTTATAACCATTATATTCCGGTGGATTATGAGAAGCTGTTAAAACAATGCCACAATGGCAATTTAAGTGTTTTAAAGCAAAGGACAGCTCTGGCGTAGGGCGAAGATCTTCAAACAAAAAGACTTCTATGTTATTTGCCGAGAATACATTGGCTACTATTTTTGCTAGCGCTTTACTATTGTGTCTGCAATCGTAAGCAATGGCTACTTTAAGGGACTCGTTAGGAAATACCTTATGCATATAATTACTAATGCCTTGTGTATTTTTACCTAAAGTATATTGGTTAATGCGATTGGTGCCAATACCCATAATACCGCGCATACCACCAGTACCAAATTCTAAGTCTTTATAGAAACTTTCTTTTAATTTTGAAGGATCTGTAGCTATTAGGTGTTTTATATGATCTTGAGTCGCTTTGTCAAAAGCAGGGGTGATCCATGTATTAACTCGTTTTAAGAGCTCTGGTTCTATATTTGTCATTGTTTGTTATAATAGATTGCAAAAATAAGCAATTTTAAAAATGTTAAAACTTAAGAGTGCTTTTCATTTGCATTAAAGTTTAATTTTTTCTTAATTAAATAGCGTTTTTTATCGTTTTTAGTACGTAATATGATTTCGCCTAAGAACCCTGCAATAAAAAATTGTGAACCAATAACCATTGTTACCAATGCGATGTAAAATTGGGGGCGCTCTGTTATTAATCTTCCCTCTGGATTAAAGAATAATTTATCGATGCCTAAATAGGCCGAGAAGGAGATACCAACAATAAACATAATAACACCTAAAGCTCCAAAAAGATGCATGGGACTTTTCCCAAAACGTGAAATAAACCAGATGGTTATTAAATCTAGAAAACCATTAATAAAGCGTTCTATTCCAAATTTAGTTTCACCATATTTTCTTGCTTGATGCTGTACAACCTTTTCTCCAATATTGGTAAATCCTGCATTTTTTGCAAGTACAGGAATATATCGATGCATCTCTCCATTAACATCTATGTTTTTTATAACATCGTTATGATAGGCTTTAAGACCACAATTAAAATCGTTTAGTATAACGCCAGAGGTTTTTCTTGCTGCCCAGTTAAAAAGTTTAGACGGGAGGTTTTTTGTAAATCTGTTGTCGTAGCGTTTTTTTTTCCATCCAGAGACTAGATCGAATTTATTATTTACAATCATATTGTAAAGTTCTGGAATTTCATCAGGGTTATCTTGCAAATCAGCATCCATTGTAATAATAACGTTTCCAAGTGCTTTTTTAAAACCAGCGTGTAAAGCTTGAGATTTTCCATAATTCTTTAAGAATCGAATTCCTTTTACATTACTGTCATGTTGCGATAAACTAGTGATAGTATCCCATGAATCATCTGTACTCCCATCATCTATAAATATGATTTCATAAGAAAAATGATTGGATTGCATAACCTTTGCAACCCAATCATATAATTCTTTTAGAGATTCTTTTTCGTTAAGTAGAGGTATGACTACAGATATGTCCATAAAATAAATCTGAAATTTAATATTTCAAAGATATGATTATTCTGCGTTTACTGGGTTTCTTTTTAAAATTAAAGAAATAATTAGTCCAATAACTGAGAAAAAAACCAAACCTTTAGCTAAAGAAAATAATTGAGCTCCTATTGATTGTGTATCTTGGTTTTCGATTGTTTCTATTTGTTTAGCGATATCATCTTGAGAGGCTCCAAAATTTTGAAGCATTGATACAGATTTTTCAATAGCTATTTCTTTTAATTGAAGAGCCGCCTCAGGATCAATTACATTAAATATTATAAAACTTGTAATTGCACTAATAATAGTTCCTATTGCTATTGTGATGAAGTAAGAAGAAAAAGCATTTTTAAAACTAATAAATCCCTCTAATTCTTTTTTAGCGTTAATTGTAGAGAATGTACCGAAAGCAATAATTATTACAGGTATAGTTAGAAGTACCAACCATAAATTAACAAGCAGTTCAATTTTTAAAGCATAACTTAATATAGTTATTGCAGCAAGCAGAAAGCCTAAGTATAGGCCATAATTAATTGCTGATGATTTGATAGAAGTTTCCATAATAGTTTGTAATTTTATAGTTTGTTTATGTTTGGTTAGTATTCAAATATAATGAAACGTTACAAAAATAAGTTTAAAATTATTCTGTAAAATTTGTTGTTAGTTTGCAAAAAAGAATTAAATTTGCACCTCGAAAATAGAATAGAATTAAAGCATTTAGCGATGAAAAAAGGTATACATCCAGAAAATTATAGAATGGTAGCATTTAAAGATATGTCAAATGAAGACATATTCATAACTAAATCTACAGCTAATACGAATGAGACTATTGAGTTTGAAGGAACAGAATATCCTTTAATAAAAATGGAGATCTCTAGAACGTCACATCCATTTTACACTGGTAAATCTAAATTAATTGATACTGCTGGACGTATTGATAAATTCAAAAACAAATACGCTAAATTTAAAAAATAATTTTAGCATATCGATATATAAAGCCTTTCAATTTATTGAAAGGCTTTTTTGTTCTATACAATTTAGATTATTTTTGAATATATAACGATTTGAATTGTAGATTTAAATTCTAAAACACACCTTATAATGAATTACATTCTTTTTGATGGCCCCTCTCGTAATCAATTGTTACCGTTCACTTATACACGACCAGTAGCAGACATTAGAATAGGAATTTTAACTATTAGAGAAAAATGGGAGCGCTACTTGGAAGCTACAACCACTACGATTACCGAGGATTATCTTTCTGAAAAATATCCTATGGTGGAGCTAGAAAAGAATATTATGATTAATGCATCTTATTGTCCAAATGCGGAATTGGTTGTTTTAATTAAAAATTTAAAAGCCAATCAAGCAATTTTTAAAGACGATGAGGTTATTGCTTTTTTTACAATAGAAGCACAAGAGGCTATAGATTTAAGTACATTTGAGGCTATAGAGTTTAATGATGATTTATTGAAGGTAGAACATACTTGGGATGTCTTTTCTAAAAACGAAGCCGCTATTAGTCATGATTTTAATCTACTAACCAAAGGACGTGAATCACAAGCTATACCAAGCTCTAACAATGTTATTGCTCCAGAAAATATATTTATAGAAGAAGGTGCTACATTAGAATTTGTAACATTAAACGCGAGTTTTGGCCCTATTTATATTGGTCGTAATGCAGAAATAATGGAAGGTACGATTATACGTGGCCCACTAGCATTATGCGATAATGCAACCTTAAAATTAGGGACTAAAATATATGGGGCAACAACTATAGGGCCTTATAGTAAAGTTGGAGGAGAGGTTAATAATTCGGTGCTATTTGGGTACTCAAATAAAGGACACGATGGGTTTTTAGGAAATGCTGTTATAGGGGAATGGTGTAATTTAGGAGCAGATACTAATAACTCTAATTTAAAGAATAATTATGCCGAAGTTAGGCTGTGGAATTACGAAACTGAAAACTTTGCAAAAACAGGATTGCAATTTTGTGGTTTAATGATGGGAGATCATAGTAAATGCGGTATTAATACAATGTTTAACACAGGAACCGTAATTGGAGTGAATGCAAATATTTTTGGAAGCGGTTTTCCACGAAACTTCGTTCCTAGTTATAGTTGGGGCGGGAGCTCTGGTTTTACAACTTACAATACTAAAAAAGCCTTTGAAGTTGCCGAAGTAGTAATGTCTAGACGAAATATTCTGTTTTCCGAGAAAGAAAAAGCAATCTTATTGGCGGTTTTTGAAGAAACAAAGAAATTTAGGCGGGACTAATTGTTTTAATTACTAGACTGTTTTTTTACGTGTTTTAACTCTAAGAGGTTAATAGGATTGTTGCCTAACCCTGAAACATCTTTTCCTTTAAAACGAACCACTTCATCGTAGTATAAAGGAATTATTGGAGTTTCTTGCATTATTAAGCTATCCATTTTGGTATAGAGTGATATGCGTGCTTCTCTATCTGTTTCAGTAAAGGATTGTGTGTACCACAAGTCGAACAAGTCATTTTTAAAATGCGTATAATTGGGGCCGTTTGGGGCAAAATTTTCACTAAAATAAAGCGATAAGTAGTTTTGGGCATCAGGGTAATCGGCGACCCAACTGGCTCTAAATAGGTCTAGTTTTCCGTTAGATTTAGCTGTTTTTAAAGTAGAAGCAGGAATCACATCAATAGTAATTAATAGACCTATTTTTTGAAGCTCTCGCTGTATATATTCACAAAAATTCAAATAATTTCCCGTTGTTGTTAGAGTGATTTCTGGAGTATTGTTTCCTGTTTCTATTTTGTACTGAGAGAGTAATTCCTTTGCTTTTTCAGGCTTATAGCTAAACCCTATAGATTTGTTGTAACCAGGTAATCCTTTAGGGATAAAACCACCATTAGCGGGAATACCAATGCCATTTCTTAGGAAAGTCATCATTTTTTGTCTATCGAAACCATAATTTATAGCTTGCCTAAGCTTTTTAGATTGTATTTCAGAGACATCAGACGGCATAAAAAAAGCTAAGTATTCGGTATTTAAATAGGGGCCTCTAATCATATCAATACTATTGCTGTATTTTTTTCGGAGTGTGCCTTTAGACGTTAGAATATCATCTTGATATGAAGCATCCAGAGAGTTTAGAAAATCGAGATTACCTTGTATAAATTGAAGAAATTCACTTTGTTTATCTGGTAAAAAAGTAATCGCGATAGCTTCAAGGTAAGGGAGAGGTTTGCCTTTAGTATCTGTTTCAAAATAATTATTGTTTTTACGAAAAACCAATTTAATATTTTCTTCCCAGCGTTTAAATTTAAAAGGGCCAGTACCAATGGGATTAGCTCTAAAATCATTACCATAAAAGGTTACAATCTCTTTAGGAACTACGGCACAGTATTTCATTGTTAATAAACCTAAAAATGCAGGAAATGCCTGCTTTAATTTAATCTCTAAAATAGTATCGTTTACAGCAGAAATAGTGGCAACTTTATTCATAACCCAGCGTCCGGGAGACGCAACGTTATCATCGATGAGTCGGTTCAGGCTATATTTAAAATCTGAAGCAGTGACCGTTCTGGTAGACTCTTTTCCAAACAGGGAATGTTTATGAAATTGAACGTCATTACGTAATATAAAAGAGTAGGTTAGTGCGTCGTTAGAGATAGACCAATGTTTTGCTATAGAAGGTTGTACTTCTAGGTTTTCGTCCATTTGTACCAAGCCATTGAATAACTGGTTTACCGCCCATATATCTGCATTATCCTTAGCAAAAGCAGGGTCTAAGGAACTAATATTTTTATGCTCGTTATATCTAAAAACAAGATGCTCTTTATTTGAATTTGTGTTTTTTTCGCAAGCGTAAAATAATAGAATGATACAACTTGCTGTAAAATAATTGCTTAGGGATTTAAAATGTCTGAGTGCGCGTTTTATCATTTTATATATTAGTTGTAAATTTGCAAGCCAAAAAATACATTAAGAGAAGTCTAAATATCATTATATTAAAGTTGCTCTGTGTTTACATCAGTAAATATAAAGAGATTTAGATCGTCACCGAAATGACAACACGATTTATGAAAAAAAAAGTAGCTTTTTACACTTTAGGTTGTAAACTTAATTTCTCCGAAACCTCTACAATAGCTAGAGATTTTACAACGGAAGGTTTTGATCGTGTAGATTTTTCTGAAAGTGCAGATATCTATGTAATAAATACCTGTTCTGTAACAGAAAATGCAGATAAACGCTTTAAGTCAATAGTTAAGCAGGCGCAAAAAAATAACCCAGAAGCATTTGTAGCAGCTGTTGGTTGTTATGCACAGTTGAAACCTCAAGAATTAGCCGATGTAAATGGGGTTGATTTGGTTTTAGGCGCCACCGAAAAATTTAAAATTACAGATTATATAAACGATTTGTCTAAAAATGATTTTGGTGAGGTACATTCTTGTGAAATTGAAGAAGCAGATTTTTATGTTGGTAGTTATTCCATAGGCGATAGAACGCGGGCATTTTTAAAAGTACAAGACGGTTGTGATTATAAATGCACGTATTGTACAATCCCTTTAGCACGTGGTATTTCTAGAAGTGATGCTTTAGAAAATGTATTAAAAAATGCTAAGGAGATTTCAGAGAAAGAGATAAAGGAAATTGTTTTAACGGGAGTTAATATAGGGGATTACGGAAAAGGAGAGTTTGGAAATAAGAAGCATGAACATACATTCTATCAATTGGTTGAAGCTTTAGATACTGTTAATGGTATCGAGCGTTTGCGAATTTCGTCTATAGAGCCTAATCTACTTAAAAATGAAACAATAGACTTTGTTTCTAAAAGTAGGACTTTTGTGCCGCATTTCCATATTCCGTTACAAAGTGGCAATAATGAAATATTAAAATTAATGCGCAGGCGCTATATGCGAGAATTATATGCAGATCGTGTTACCAAAATTAAGCAAGTCATGCCGCATGCTTGTATTGGAGTAGATGTTATTGTAGGATTCCCAGGGGAAACCGATGCGCACTTTTTAGACACGTACAATTTTTTAAATACTCTAGATATTTCATACTTACACGTCTTTACATACTCTGAAAGAGCTAATACTGTCGCTGCTAATATGGAAGGGGTTGTGTCTAAAAATGTAAGAGCTAAGCGTAGTAAAATGTTAAGAGGCTTAAGTGTAAAGCTACGTCGTGCCTTCTACGAAAAACAATTAGGAAGCCACAGAACAGTGCTTTTTGAAAGTGAGAATAAAGAAGGTTATATACATGGGTTTACAGAAAATTATGTTAAAGTAAAAACCCCTTGGAACCCAGCATTAGTGAATACATTAAAAAAGGTTAAACTAACAACAATTGACGACGATGGTTTGGTAAGGTTTGAATTTATAGATAATAAGTAAGTCGCCTAACATGTAATATAAAGTCAGCAAAAAAGAAGTTTTAGACTATGGATTAGAGATGTTAAAGCAACATTATAAGCTTAATATAGAGTCATAGTTAATTAAAATAGAATAAAATTATGCTATCTTAAAAAGGCTATATTTATGTATTGTATGTAGCGGCAATATAGGAGTTAAAATTGTATAACGCTTTATGCACCCAAAACGCAGGTGATAAATCAAATATTCAAGTTTAATTAAGTTATATTATATCCTTACACCAACAGGAAGTAAGCTTTTATATTGTCTGTTTCGTCTAATAAATTTAGCAATTTCTGGACTTGTAGGGACAATGCTTAAGTTTCTGTCTTTAACATTTTCAAAGACTAATTTTAGAAAGTCTTCAGTGAAATTTTTGTCAGTAATTTCCTCAGGAACAATTAGTTTTGTTAAGAAAATTTTTCGATCTTGAAGAGAATATTCAATTTTAGCAAAGTGGTCTTGGTTTTTCAATTCAAATTGACGTAAAAAGTTATTGTCAATTAGTTCCGCAGCATCAATCATAATGTAATAAAATTTAATTTTTAAGTAGGAAATTAAAAATAGAGCAAACTATTTTTATAGCTTTACGATTACAAATTTATAAAAAATTATTGATAATCGCCTTTTATTTTATGTTAAATACTTATGATTCAAGACTTAATACATGTTTACCTTATGCCAGGTATGGCAGCGAACCCTTCTATATTTGATAATATTAATTTACCCAAAGCGCAATTCAAGATACATAAGTTGTTCTGGGTTATCCCTGAAGAAGCAGAAACTCTTAGTAATTATGCTTTACGAATGACCAAAAACATAGCACATGAAAATGTGGTATTGCTCGGAGTGTCGTTTGGAGGTATTTTAGTACAAGAAATGAGTAAACACATTAAGTTACGAAAACTAATAGTAGTTTCTAGTGTTAAAACAAAATACGAATTGCCTAAACGCATGAAGGTGTTAAGGGTTACAAAGGCATATAAGCTTTTACCAACGCAATTGATGAGTAATATAGATTTGTTAGCTAAGTTTGCCTTTGGTAACACCATTACTAAGCGTATTGATTTATACAAGAAATACCTTTCAATGAGCGACAAACGCTATTTAGACTGGTCTATAGCACAAATTATTAATTGGAATCAAGAGCAAGCGATTCCCGAAGTAATACATATTCATGGTGAAAAAGATGCTGTGTTTCCTCATTCTAATTTAAAAAAATGCATTACCGTTAAAGGTGGAACGCATATTATGATTATTAACAAATATAAATGGTTTAATGAAAATTTACCGCGCTTAATTTTAGCTTAAAAAAGAAGCTCTATTTGGTAAAAAACTTTAAATTTACATAAAAAGTATTGAAGATGAATATCGTACAAAAGACATTAGCTTTATTTGGATTAATGTGCCTCTCATGGGTATTTATTAATGCATTAAGTGAGGCGCCAACCGATGAGAATTATGAGACAAAAGTGGTAAATGATTATAACGTTTATGCGTTACAAGTACCAGATCGGTTAGATTTTGCAGGAGAAGGAGTGCCTTTAGAAAATCCCGATATACTAGAAAGAATGGATAAAGAGTTATTGGTAAACACCTACTGGCAATCCAATGGTTTACTTATGTTTAAACGCGCAAAACGCTATTTTTCAATAATAGAGCCTATTTTAGCGAAACATGGTGTTCCTGATGATTTTAAATACCTAGCAGTAATAGAGAGCGGTTTGACAAACGCAAAATCTCCTGCGGGAGCAAGTGGTGTATGGCAAATTATGAAAGCAACAGGACGTGAAAATGGGTTGGAAATTAATGCAAATGTAGACGAACGCTATAACCTTGAAAAAGCAACAGAAGTCGCGTGTAAATACTTGAAAAAGTCTAAAAACAAACTGGGGTCTTGGACTTTGGCTGCCGCGGCTTACAATGCTGGTAATGCGGGTGTTTCAAGACGTTTGAAAGCACAAGATGTTACGAGTTACTATGATTTGTTGCTAGGAGAAGAAACAGGACGCTATGTTTTTAGAATAATAGCATTAAAAGAGATTATGTCAAATCCAAGACGATACGGTTTTAATTTTAGAGAGAAAGACTTATATAATCCGGTCCCTACTTATAAAGTCTCAGTAGATACGGCAGTAAGTAATTTTGCGCAGTTTTCTAAAACACTGAATATCAATTATAAATTATTAAAACTTCACAATCCTTGGCTAAGGCAAAAGGTGCTTAATAATAAATCCCGTAAAAAATATTTTATTGCTATTCCTCGAGAAGGATATTATACTATTACAGATTAACTATATTTTGTTAGTGTCGAAAATAGATTTAGCTTAAAACATAATGAAAACAAAAATGGATTTATCGGTTATATTTATTCTAATAATAGTTGGAATATTAGCAGGGCTTTTTAGTGGAATGTTTGGAGTAGGCGGCGGCGTAATAATGGTACCGCTTATGGTTTTTGCTCTTGGCTACACTCAGCATCAAGCCCAAGGGACTAGCTTAGCTGTTCTGGCAGTCCCAGTAACGTTTTTGGCGGCCTATACTTATCATACTTCTGGAGAGCAGCCTATCAATTTTAAATATGCCTTAATTATAGCTGTTTGTTTTGTTTTAGGGGGCTATTTAGGGACAAAAATAGCCATTTCAATAAGTGAAACAGTTTTAAAAAAAATATTTAGTGTGCTATTAATTCTAGTCGCTATTAAAATGTTTTTTAGCAAATAATAAAAACTATTCAATAAAAAAAGGAACTGTTTTACAGCTCCTTTTTTGTGTTATTTTAGTAAACTTACCTTCTTGAGCGACGTTGTTGCCTCATAGAGCCGCCTTGGCCATAATGTTGACTTGGCATTTGGGCACGCTTCATATTGTTTTTCATGTCCTTAATTTGCTCTTTTAACATGCCTTGTTTGTCTAATTTTTGCGCTTCGTTAATTAATAGTGTTGCTTCTTGTTTTTTGCGTTTAGAAAAAGCAATACCCGCTAAATTAAGTTTAGCCATAGCCAGATCTTGATCCATAGATAAGCCTAAGGCAACTGCTTTTTTAAAGCGACGCTCAGCTTCATTCATATCAGATTGAGAGACTAAGATGCCATTTAAATAATGAAAATAACCTTGTTGCTTTACAACTAAGGCTGCTTCTGGGTTTTTAATTTTATCTAACCAGTTTTTTGCACCAGCCATATCTTGCTTTCTAAGTTTTAAAAAGGCTAGAAGAATAAATTCGTTTTTAAAGTATAGAAATACAAAAATTAGAGAAAGTAAAATAAGCATAATACCATTTCCTATTCCACCTTCTGTAAATTGCCAAATAGCAGTGGAAAGTATTAGGCCAGCAATGATTAATTTGAATATTTTATTGTACATTTATTATGTTTTTATATGAGGTTAAAGGCAAATAATAGCCTTCATTTTTTTTATGCTCGTTGTTTTAGATTGCAAAGAAACTAATTTTTATCGAAAAATTAAGCTTTAGAAAACGTAATTTACACTCCAATTTATGAATCGGTTTTCTGTTGTTTTTATTAAAAATGATAACTAATACGTAGTAATATGATAAATATTTTTAAAATAAGGTTTGTGAAATAAAAAAGTCGTTGTATATTTGCGCTCAGTTTTAGAGAAATACTTAAGCTAATTAATTAAAATACAATTCAGACTTTAAAGATATTATAAAATGAGCAAAAGAACGTTTCAGCCATCAAAAAGAAAGAGAAGAAACAAACACGGTTTCAGAGAAAGAATGGCATCGGTTAATGGTAGAAAAGTATTAGCTCGTAGAAGAGCAAAAGGAAGAAAGAAAATATCTGTTTCATCTGAAACTAGACATAAAAAATAATGATTAACAATTGTTAATATGATTAGGGCGTTACTTAGGTGTAACGCCTTTTTTTGTATCTTATTATTACTATTTTTGAAACTCTATAAATCAACACAATGCCAAAGAATTCAAAGTTAAAATCGGTACTTATCATCGGATCTGGTCCTATTGTAATCGGACAAGCCTGTGAGTTTGATTATTCAGGAACACAAGCTTTAAGATCGCTTAGAGAAGACGGAATTGAAACCGTTTTAATCAATTCCAATCCAGCAACTATTATGACGGATCCCTCAATGGCGGATCACGTATATTTATTGCCATTAAATACAAAATCTATTATAAAAATCTTAAAAGAGCATCCGCAAATCGATGCTGTTTTGCCTACAATGGGAGGGCAAACGGCGTTGAACTTATGTATTGAAGCAGATGAAAAAGGGATTTGGGAAGATTTTGGAGTCGATATTATTGGAGTCGATATCGATGCTATTAATATCACAGAAGATAGAGAAAAGTTTAGAGAGTTAATGCTTAAAATAGGTATCCCAATGGCGCCTCAAGCAACAGCAACCTCATATTTGAAAGGAAAAGAAATCGCACAAGAATTTGGCTTCCCATTGGTTATTAGAGCCTCTTTTACTCTAGGTGGAGCAGGCGCTTCATTTGTTTATAAAGAAGAAGATTTTGATGAGTTGTTAACACGTGGTTTAGAGATTTCTCCAATCCATGAAGTTATGATTGATAAAGCATTGATTGGATGGAAGGAATACGAATTAGAATTACTTAGAGACGCAAACGATAATGTTGTAATTATCTGTACCATCGAAAATATGGATCCTATGGGGATTCATACAGGGGATTCTATTACAGTTGCACCTGCTATGACCTTAAGTGATAAGACTTTTCAAAGAATGCGTGATATGGCTATACATATGATGCGTAGTATAGGAGACTTTGCTGGTGGTTGTAATGTACAATTTGCTGTAAGTCCAGATGAGAATGAAGATATTATAGCTATAGAAATAAACCCTCGTGTATCACGATCGTCTGCATTAGCAAGTAAAGCCTCTGGATATCCTATTGCAAAAGTAGCAGCTAAATTGGCTATAGGTTACCATTTGGATGAGTTAGAAAATCAAATCACAAAATCGACATCGGCTTTATTTGAACCTACTTTAGATTATGTTATCGTAAAAATACCACGTTGGAATTTCGATAAGTTTGAAGGTTCAGATAGAACACTAGGTCTTCAAATGAAATCGGTTGGTGAAGTTATGGGAATTGGACGCTCTTTTCAAGAAGCATTGCATAAAGCGACTCAATCTTTAGAAATAAAACGTAATGGATTAGGAGCCGATGGTAAAGGCTATAAAAATTACGATCAAATAATAGAAAAACTTACCTATGCAAGTTGGGATCGTGTATTTGTTATTTACGATGCGATACAAATGGGAATTCCTTTAAGCCGTATTCATGAAATTACAAAAATAGACATGTGGTTCTTGAAGCAATATGAGGAGTTATATCTTTTAGAAAAAGAGATTTCTAAGTTTAAAGTAGAGACTATAGAAAAAGAGTTGTTATTAGAGGCCAAACAAAAAGGATATGGCGACAGGCAAATAGCACATATGTTAGGTTGCTTGGAAAGCGAAGTATACAAAAAACGCGAAGCGTTAAATGTAAATCGCGTTTATAAGCTGGTGGATACCTGTGCAGCAGAGTTTAAAGCTAAAACACCCTATTATTATTCAACATTCGAAAACGATGTAGAGACAGCAGACGGAAAGCGATTTGCAGATAATGAAAGTGTTGTTTCAGATAAAAAGAAAATTATTGTTTTAGGGTCTGGACCCAATAGAATTGGACAAGGAATAGAATTTGATTATTGTTGTGTTCATGGCGTTTTGGCGGCTGCTGAATGTGGCTATGAAACAATAATGATTAATTGTAACCCAGAGACTGTTTCAACCGATTTTGATACCGCAGACAAGCTGTATTTTGAGCCTGTTTTTTGGGAACATATTTACGATATTATTAAGCATGAAAAACCAGAAGGTGTTATTGTGCAATTAGGCGGGCAAACGGCTTTAAAGCTTGCGGAAAAACTAGAACGTTATGGAATTAAAATTTTAGGATCTAGCTTTAAATCTTTGGATTTGGCTGAAGATAGAGGCAGTTTTTCTAATATATTAAAGGAGAATAATATTCCTTATCCAGAATTTGATATCGCAGAAACGGCAGAAGAAGCCTTGGCTGTTGCTGATAAGTTGGATTTTCCTATTTTAGTGCGCCCATCGTACGTGTTGGGAGGACAAGGCATGAAAATAGTAATAAACAAAAAGGAATTAGAGGAACATGTTGTTGATTTATTACGTAGTATTCCTGGAAATAAATTACTTTTGGATCACTATTTAGATGGTGCTATAGAAGCAGAAGCAGATGCTATTTGCGATGGCGAGAATATTTACATTATAGGAATAATGGAACATATAGAGCCTTGTGGTATTCATTCTGGAGATAGTAATGCAACATTACCGCCGTTTAATTTAGGGAACTTGGTAATGCAACAAATAAAAGACCACACTAAAAAAATAGCTTTAGCTTTAAATACAGTAGGTTTAATTAATATTCAATTTGCTATTAAAGACGATGTTGTTTATATAATAGAGGCGAACCCAAGAGCTTCTAGAACCGTCCCTTTTATAGCCAAAGCTTATGGCGAACCTTATGTAAATTATGCAACAAAGGTTATGTTAGGCGAAAAGAAGGTGACCGATTTTACTTTTAATCCTAAATTAAACGGTTATGCTATTAAACAACCCGTATTTTCGTTCAATAAATTTCACAATGTAAACAAACAACTAGGGCCAGAAATGAAAAGTACAGGAGAGAGTATTTTATTTATTGATGACCTAAAAGATGATGAGTTTTATAACCTGTATTCAAGACGTAAAATGTATTTGAGTAAGTAACGGTATTCATAAATTTTATAAAAGCGCATTGCTAACCTTTATGGAATAGCAATGCGCTTTTTTGTCCTAATAAATAAATTTATAAAAGAGAGAATCTTACTTTATTTATAAGGACTATTTTTTATATAATCCACGTGTTTTCTAACATAAAACATTGGTTTTATTTCTTTTTTAACTATAAATTGAATAAAAATGTTTAATTTTAAATTGAAAAAAGGAAAATATTATGAAAAAAAAATACACTATCAAATTATTGTTAACCCTGGTATTTATAGCTTTTATAGGCTTGAAAATCAACGCTCAAGTGCGTATCGTAGGCGTGGATCCTATTAATAATCAAGTAACGCTTCATAATTATGGAGCTGCAGCTGTAGATATTTCTGGTTATTGGCTATGTAATTTTCCATCTTATACACAAGATATGTCTGGGCTAACACCATTGGCTCCAGATACAAGTGTTACCGTTACTGCTACAGTTGCTATGGATGTTGGAGATGGAGAAATTGGTTTGTATGATACCAATAGTTTTAGTTCTACTATTGCTATGCAAGATTATATGGAATGGGGCTCTGGAGGCCATCAAAGAGAGGCCGTTGCCGTTGCTAAAGGCATTTGGGGAGCTGGAGATTTTATTGATGCTGTAGCACCATATGAATATATGGGCGATGGAGCAGAGAACGGTGTCTCTTTTTGGGGAGAATCTTTAAGTACTCCACAAATAGAATCTGAAATAAAGACGTTTTCAATTTATCCCAATCCAAGTGCGTTAAGCTTAAATATAGGGCTTCCAAATTTAGTTAAAGGAGGTTTAAAATTTGAAGTTTTTGACGTTTTGGGAAAGAAAGTCTATTCAGGGAGTTTGAGTACATTGTCATCTAGTATAGATGTTTCTAAATGGAATAATGGGATGTTTTTAGTAAAGTTAACTTCAATTGAAGAAAATATAACATTAACCAAACGCTTTGTTAAGATCTAGAAGATAATATAAAAATATACTAAAAATAAGGCCTTCAGCGTAATAGTGTAGAAGGCTTTTTTATTCAAAAAAATTAAATATCTATTTTTACTTTTGAGTTTTTCAATTCTGAAAGATAATCTTTAATAAGGAAATCTTGTTCATATTCTAATTGGCGTTCCTTTTTATTATTGCTCCTTTTTAATGCTCTTAAGAAACGTTTTACTTCTCTTTTATTATTTAATATTAAGCCGGGAACTTCAATAGATTTACCGTCATTATTTTTGGCAACCATAGTAAAGTATGAGGAGTTACAATGTTTTGTTTTTCCAGATTGTATGTGTTCAGCTTCTACACGAATGCCAATAACCATAGAGGTTTTACCAACATAGTTAATGGATGCTTTCATTGTTACTAACTCTCCAACCTCTATGGAATCTAAAAAATCTACAGTATCTACAGAGGCGGTAACACAGTAGGCCTTGGAATGTTTAGAAGCACAAGCAAAGGCAATTTGATCCATTAACTTTAATATATATCCACCATGTATTTTACCACTAAAATTAGAATGAGAAGGGAGCATTAATTCCGAAATGCTAATTCGTGAGGCATCTACCGTTTTGTATGTATTCATAATTCAGATATTTAAATGTTAATAAATAACGTTATAGATTGTGTCTGTTATATCATAGGAGCTAGATTAGTTTTTTAGTATTAATTATAGGGATGGATCTGTGAAAATGGAATCCTCTATTTAATTTTCATTTTCTGCACGTTTTATAATAGCTTCAGGCAATGCCTTTTTTGCTTTAGCTCCCATTTTTTTCAATTTTTCTACACTGGTAATAAGATTTCCTCTACCTTCTACTAATTTATTCATAGCAGCAGAATAATCTGTTTTAGCGGCATCGATCTTTTTACCCACACCAGTTAAGTCTTTTACTAAACCTTCAAATTTGTCATATAGTGCCCCTGCTTGTCTTGCTATTTCAATGGCATTACGTTGTTGTTTTTCATTATTCCACATCGTATCTATGGTACGTAAAGTCGCTAATAGTGTTGAAGGCGTAACTATAACAATGTTGCGTTCAAAAGCTTTGTTGTATAATGAATTGTCTTCATTTATAGCTATGGCAAAGGCCGGTTCTATAGGAATAAATAGCAAAACAAAATCTGGAGATTCAATGTCATATAAATCTTGGTAGTTCTTGTCCGATAATTGTTCAACATGGCGTTTTATAGAGTTTATGTGAGCTTTTAAATGGGTATTTCGTTCTTCATCTTCAGCATTGACATAGCGCTCATAATCGGTTAAGGAAACCTTAGAATCTATAACCATTTTTTTGCTGTCGGGAAGATGTAATATAACATCTGGAAGTACACGGGAACCATCATCTAAAGTAAAACTTTGTTGTAAGAAATATTCCCTGTCCTTTTCTAATCCAGATTTTTCTAAAACGCGTTCCAGAACTAATTCGCCCCAATTTCCCTGCATTTTACTATCTCCTTTTAAAGCTTTTGTTAAATTGGTGGCTTCTTTAGTCATTTTTTGATTTAAATCCTTTAGCCCTAATAGTTGTTCTTTTAAGGCCGAGTGTAAACTGATGCTTTCTTTTTGCGTATCGTCTACCTTTTTTTCAAACGTTTGAATTTTTTCTTGTAAAGGATTTAAAATATTTTTGATATTCTCCTTATTTTGAATCGTAAATTTTTCAGATTTTTCATCTAAGATTTTAGTTGCAAGAATTTCAAAATCTTTTCTAAGTTGTGCTTGGCGTTCTTCTAATTGTTCTTCCCGTTTTAAATTTAATTGTTGAAGGTTTTCATATTCAGCATTTTTCCGAGTTAATTCGGTATTTAAAAATTCTTTTTCACGGCGAATGGCTTCTCGTTCGTTTTCAGTTTTAGAAATGGTTGCCTTTAAATCTGTGAATTGGGTGTTAAAAGTGTCATTTTGTTTCAGAATCTCTGCTTCCGTAAATTGTTTATAATCATTAAACTGTTGTTGCAAATTAGTATTACGTTCTTCTAAGGTGCTTTTTTCGCTTTTACTCTTTAGTTTAGAAAACAAGATGCCTAAATAACCGCCAGTGGCAGCAGCTATTAGTATTGCAAGGATAAGAATGAGATTGTCGGTCATTATATGAATAGAATTTAGATCAAAGATAATTTTTTTAGAAATAAGAAGGAAGCTAGACTATAGAAGTTATTATTTAATTACTAAAACAAGATTATTTCTTACTTTAAAGATCAAAAAAGAAAAACATAAGGTTTATTTTTTTACTCTAAAACTCCCTGTGTTTTCATCAAAAATAATAAGATCTTTAGGGAATAAGCTCTTAAAAGCACCTTGTTTAATCAAGTTTTTTGGGGTGTCCTGGACAATATTGTTATTTGACATAACGATGAGGTTATCACATAACTGTATCGCTAAATCTATTTCGTGAGAGGAGAAGAGTATTGTTTTACCAGTGTCTTTTGCAAGTTGTTGTAATAGTTTTAAAATATAGGCTTTATGGTACATGTCAAGATGCGTTGTAGGCTCATCTAAAATAATGATAGAGGTGTCTTGAGCTAGTGCACGTGCTAACATTACTTTTTGTAATTGTCCATCGCTAAGCTCGTAACATTTTTTATGCTTTAAGCTTTCAATATTAGTTTGAACTAATGCCTTATTTGTGATAATAATATCTGTATTAGATAAATTACCAACCCAATTTGTATAGGGTTGCCTTCCTAGCGCAACTAGTTCAAAGACCGATAGGTTTTTAGACATAACACTTTCGGTAAGGACTAAACTTAAAACCTTTGCTAAGTTTAAGGCATCGTAGCTTTGTAATGTTTTATCGTGAATCGTTATATGACCACTTATAGGAGCTTGAACGCGTGTAAGTGTACGTAGTAATGTAGATTTACCTATACCGTTGGCTCCAACCAGGCCTATTAATTCGCCTTTATGAAGCTCAATATTAATGTTGGAGGCAATAATAGCATCTGCTTTTTTAGAAGCATACCCAATAGTTAAGTTTTGTGCTTTTAAGATGATATGTTGTTTCTTTTTTTTCAAATTAAAATACCATTTTTTTCTTTCTAACGAGTAACCAAACAACAATGGGCGCCCCAATTAAGGAGGTTATGGCGTTAATGGGTAAGGTGTAATCTGTATTCGGGAGTTGTGCAATACTATCACAAATAAGCATAACTATTGCGCCTAATAAAAATACGGCAGGCAATAGTATTTTATGACTAGAGGTGTTAAATAATTGTCGTGTTATATGTGGAATTGCAAGACCTATAAACGCTATTGGACCAGCGAAAGCAGTAATAGTTCCGGCCAACAGACTTGTTGCTATAATAATAATTAAACGGCTTTGTTTAATATTTAACCCTAAACTTTTGGCATAGTTTTCTCCTAAAAGAAGCGTATTTAATGCTTTTATAGAGGCAATACTAAAAAGCATACCGATACTATAAATGGCTGCAAAAACTTTAAGTTCTCCCCATTGGAGATCTCCTAAACTTCCAAATCCCCAAAAAATATATTGTTGTAATTCTTCGGCAGAGCTAAAGTAGGAGAGTACACTTACTATGGCAGCTGTTATGCTCCCAAACATTAACCCTATAATAAGTATAGCCATAGTATCTCTTACACGCATCGAAACTATTAATACCGTAAGTAGTACTAGAAAACTCCCAAAACTAGCTGCTATAACTAAGCTCCATTTAGAGATTAAAAGACTCGTTAAAAAGCCTCCTAATAGCGAGGAACCCATAATAACTAAAGCAACACCTAAACTGGCGCCAGAGGTAATTCCTAGGACAAAAGGGCCTGCTAATGGATTTCTGAATAAGGTTTGCATTAATAAACCAGAAACACCCAACCCTGAACCTACTAAAATGGCCGTAATAGCTTTTGGTAATCGGTAGTCTTGAAAGATATACTCATTATTTGTATAGTGATCTGGACTTGTAAAAAAACTATTAAAACATTCTTTAAATGGAATATTAACAGAACCTAAACTAACATTTACCACAAAGAGTAGTATTACTATTAGTAGTAATAGTATGAAATAGATCTTATATGATTGTGTTTTAGTCAATTATTTAAGACGTTTAAAAAAAGTGGGTGTGTAATTTTTTAATAATTCTGGATGGCAAATTTTAATAATATCTTTTAATACTAAATCAGGCCTTGCTATGCCTTGTTCATAATAAGTGACGCCTCCAGTTTGACCTGTGGTGTTAGAAAACGAATAGATTTTTTTGTTTTTAAAGGCTTCAAATTCAGTATAATGAATGTTTGCTTTCTCTAAGGCTTCCAAGCTTGTGTAATAGGAAGGGCTTAACCATAAGTTCGCCATTTTTGCTTTACTAAAAACAACTTCAAAATTTAAGGAAAGACTCCCCTTTCCTGTAGAATTTTGCCATAAATAATTAGTGTTAGCATCTTTTAAAATTTGTGCTTCTGCACTGGTGCCGCTAGGAAGGTACCAAATATCTTTGTACATGGCACCGCTTAATATTGTTGGTTTTGTGGTGGCGCCAAAGGCTAATGATTTAGCTTTTAGATAGTCTGTTTCTATACGTTTAAAAATGGTATCGGCTGCCTCGCTTTTATTGTAAAGAGCTCCAAATAATTTGATCCATTCGGCTTTTGCTAAAGGCGATTTTTCTACCCAATCCCCATTATAAATAACTGGGATTTTTGCATTTTGTACAGTTTTTAGAGACTTATTTTTTCCATCAACACCAAAGGCCACAACAACATTAGGTCCTAAACTTAATAGCACTTCTGTATTTAAGCCTTCGTTTTTACCTAATTCTCTAACATAACCATCATCTATGCGTTGCCTTGTTTTTTTAGAGGAGACGTAGTTAGTCCCAGGGAAGCCAATTAGAGAGTGTTCTACTCCTAATAATTCCAAGGCAGGGATATGAGTTGTAGACGTTACCACGATTTTATTTACAGGGGTAATTATAATCCCATCATATTGATCTTGCATAAAAGTTGTTTTGGCAGCTTCTTCTGCTGAAATTAAAACATACTTAAAATGAGAATCTGAATTTGGCCAAGGATTCTTAATATTTAAAATGCGATGATTACCGTTGTTTTCAATGCTAAATCCTTCGGCATAAGCAGTGTTTTTTTTGCTATTGGAAACCTGTGCTTTAGTATTGCTTTTTAAGGGCGGTGCTTTAGTTTCTTCTTTGCAAGAAATTAAGGAGAGGAACAGGAATAAAGTGACTATTGTTTTCAATTTGATTGTATTTGGTACATCAAAAGTAATATTATTTAATCTTTTGTAAGGAACATTGATCAAAAAGCTTACTTTTGCAGCGAATTTTGGTTCGGTATAACAAAAACGATATAGCCTTTTAAAGTATTTAAGATCATATCGTTTTAACCCTATCGATTAAAAGGGAATCAAGTGAAATGCCATGAGTCTTATTTAAATCATGAGATAAAAGCATTATAGTCTTGAACTGTTCCCGCAACTGTAATCTTAGTCACCTTAGTGTGATGCCTATTGTTAAAACTTCTAACCACTGATTTTTAGGAAATTGGGAAGGTAAACAATATGGACGAAAGTCAGGAGACCTGCCAAAATTTATCATCTAAAAGTGATTCTCGGGTAAAGAATCTAAAAGATTTATGAAAAAAACGATTAGTACACTACTATTTACTATTTTTTGTTTTTGCAGCATTGCTCAAGCACAAATAGATTCTATCCAAACATTAAATGAAGTGGTGTTAAGTGATAATAAGTTAAAACACTATGCTTCTGGAGTTAAAGTAGAAGTGCTTAATGATTCTATTTTAGATAAAAATGAAATGTCTTTAACCCACTTATTGGCCTTTAATTCTAATATCTATTTTAAAGAGAATGGTTCAGGAATGGTTTCTTCTCCTTCTTTTAGAGGAACCAACGCATCCCAAACCGCAGTAATATGGAATGGAATAAATATTAATTCACAGCTTAACGGACAAACAGATTTTAATACTATAAATACAACCAATTATAATTCTATAGATATTCGTAGTGGTGGTGGGAGTGTTCAATATGGAAGTGGAGCCATTGGGGGGAGTATTCATTTAAATAATAAATTAAGATTTTATTCTCATTTTAAAAATAGTTTAAGGTTGTCTTATGGCAGTTTTAATACTAAAAATAGTAGTTATACCGCAACCTATGGGAGCGAAACATTTTCAGGGAATATAGGGATCGCTTATATCGAATCTAAAAACGATTATAAATACTTAGGTACGGATAAAATCAATGAAAATGGGCAGTATAATAATGTGAATCTCAATGTGAATTTGGGCTATTTTATTTCAGAAAAAGATGTCCTTAAGTTATACCATCAGAGTTTTAGTGGGGAACGCAATCTTTCTGGAACGCTCGTCGCTGTAGGGCGTAGTAAATACGAAGATGAAAACTACCGTACAATGCTAGAATGGTCGCGTTTGTCTGGGAAATTTAGTTCTAAGTTTAAAGTAGCGCATTTACAAGAGTTATTTCGATATTTTGAGAATAAAGACAAGGACAATTATTCTTTTGGAAAGGTTAATACTCTATTGTTCAATCATAGTTTGAATGTTCGTTTATCCGAGACATTGCAATTCAAAACTATTTTAGATTACAATAGTTATGAAGGTGCTGGAAGTAGTTTTGGAGATCCTAAAAGAACCGCATTTTCTGCTACAGCTTTATTAAATCATAAACCAGCAGAAAAATGGAATTATGGTATTAACCTTAGGAAAGATTTTACATCGGGGTTTGAGAGCCCGTTTGTGTTTTCTGCAGATGCAGCTTATGCAGTAACGAAATATTATACTCTGCAATTAAATGGTTCAAAAAATTATAGGATACCAACCTTTAACGATTTGTTTTGGACTCCTGGCGGAAATATGGATTTGGTGCCAGAATCTTCTTATCAAATAGATTTAGGGCAGCAATTTAATTTTAAAAAAATCAACTTTAAGTTAAACGGGTATTATATTGATACCAAGGATCTTATTTTATGGAAACCAGATAATACAGGGACTTGGTCTCCAATTAATGTTGCAGAATCTAAAAGCTATGGCGCCGAAGTAGAAGTGCAATCACATTATAATATTAATCGTCATCGTTTTAGTTGGAGTGGGCATTATTCTTATACAGTTTCTGAAAATGTAGAAACAAAAGAGCAACTCGTTTATGTCCCGTTTCATAAAGCAAATGCATCTTTAGCATACCATTACAAAACATTTACGATGTTTTATCAGCATTTGTATACTGGTGAAGTGTACACATTAGAACGAAAAATATTACCTAATTATACTGTAGCTAATATTGGTGTTAGTTATATCATTAATAAACGTAAAGCCGTTCATTATGCGTTTAATTTTAAAATAAATAATCTGTATAATAAATATTACGAAAACGTAGCATTGCGTCCAATGCAAAATAGAAACTATCAAATACAAACAACAATTAAATTTTAAAAAAAAATGAAACTTAACAAAATAGCTTTAATTGCCTTAGCAATTGGTGTAACGTTTACATCTTGTAGTAATGACGACGACAATTCTGCTCCAATTATAGATCCAGAACCGCCTGCTGCTTATGAAGATGGTATTTTAATTTCAAATGAAGGTCAGTTTAGTGGAGGTGTTGGAACTGTATCTTATATCTCTAATGATTTTTTAACAATTGAAAATAATATCTTTTCAAATGTTAATGGTAGGAGTTTAGGAACTGTAGCTCAGAGTATGGCTTTTAATGGAGACTTAGCTTATATAATCATAAATGTATCTAATCAAATAGAAGTCGTTAATAGATATACTTTTGAAGCTATAACAACAATAGACACAGGAGTTATTAATCCAAGATATATGACTATTTCTAATGGTAAAGGCTATGTGACAGCTTGGGGCGATTATACAGATACAACAGATGATTCATTGTTAGTTATTGATTTAGAAACAAATACTGTAGTAGAAACTATAGCTACAAGTTATTTGCCAGAGGAAATTACATCAATAGATAATAAAGTCTTTGTTGCGACAGGTATTTATGGAAGTGGTGATAAAGTAGATGTTATTAATACACTTACAGATGAATTGCAAGAAAGTATTACCGTTGGAAGTTCCCCTAATTCTTTGCAATTAGATTCAAATGGTGATTTATGGGTTTTATCTTCAGAAAATCTAGTAGAAATTGATGTTAATTCAAATGAAATTATTAAAACGCTAAATTTCGATAGCACTTTAATGTCTCCGTCAAAATTAAATTACGCTGATGGTGATTTCTATTTTTATGATGCAGGAGCAGTTTATAAGGTTAACGAGTCAGCAACTTCATTTCCTACAATTTCAGAATTTTCTGGAGTGAATTTTTATGATATGTCTGTGAAAAACGGTCTATTGTATGGTCTTGATGCAGGAGATTTTACTACTGATGGTACTTTGAAGATATATGATTTAGATACCAAAGTGGAAACCAGATCTATCTTTGTGGGAGTTAATCCTGGGGAGGTTTATTTTAACTAAAAAAAATTAAGAGGGTTTTAAAACAAATAAATTTCTAGAACTTTAAATAATATCGAGCGTAGTTTAGAATTTGATCATTATAATGACATTTCTATAACGCTCGATTTTATTTTATATATGTTATGTTTAGGCTTTAAATCAATTCGCAAAACCAAAATCCAGTTTTAGATACTTCTGCATTGGGAGTGTCGTATTCTCTGTAAATTTTTTCACCTATTTTAAAGGCTACAGGCTGTTTAAAAATAGGCCCATCATAACAAAAGGTGTGAAATTCTCCGTTTTCACCACAAGGGTCAACACCTGTAGGCAAACTAGCAATAAGCGCTTTGGTAAGTGTTTTTCCAACAAAATCTCTATCAAAGTATTTTGCACTTGCACAGACCACAACGGCTTTAAATCCTAAATTTAAAAAGGTCTCTATAAGAGTGGCCGTATTTTTTTTCCAAAGTGGAAAAAGTGTTTCTATGTTTAACTTTGCTAGATTTTGTTCTCTATAGGTTTTTAAATCTTCTAAAAAAATGTCTCCAAACACAGTGTGTGTAAAACCATCTTGTTTTAATGTGTTTAAAGCGTTATGCATTATTTGCTCATAGGTTTCCATACTCGGTTGTTCAGGAAGTGCTATAGAATGGGAAGGAATTCCTATCGCTTCTGTTTGTTTTAACAGCAGTTTAGTATGTAAGCCATGCATAGAAACACGATTGTAATGTGCATTTATCGTTGTTATTAGAGCGTCGATTGAATAATTAGGATCTTGTAATATATAATATAGCGCTAATGCCGAATCTTTACCTGTACTCCAGTTAAAGTAAGTTTTATGTTTTTTTTCCAAAGTAAATCTTATTTAATTGTGGTCAATATACATTTCTTTGGCAAATGGAGTTAAATCTTTAGTCTCTCCAACCTCTTCGGTGTATTTATAGGTATTAAGAGTTTGTACTTTACTAATGTTACCTGTTATATGCATTAATGCAGTAGCTAGCAAAGGTTCATTTACATCTCCTAAAATGCCTAAATTACCTATCGTTTCTGTAAGCGGTGGGAACTCAGGAGATGGAGCTATGCCATTAGGAGGTACTTGATCATTATTTTTATTTACAGAAATAGCGACTAAAGGCTGTAAAGCATAAGTATGGCTAGGGTTAGCACCAGATCTGCTAAAATTAGGAGAATCATATAAGGTTATAGAGGCTTGAGACTTACCGGTTGTATTCGTCCCTATTTGAATAACATTAATGTAGGCGCCAAGGCTATTTATAATCATTTCACTTGCAGAAGCTGTACTATTGGTGGTTAAGACATATACCGTACTTAAATTTAAACTATTAACATCTGTTTCAAAATTAAAAGTTGCATTATTGGATTGTTGCAAGTCATTATAGACTAATTTTGAAAAAACTTGTCCGCTAAACTGACCTGTAACCATGCTTCCAAGAAGTGTTGCGGTATTAACAGAACCGCCAGGGTTGTATCGTAAGTCTAAGACTAAATGTTGTACAGCATTAGATTGAAAGTTTGCGAAGGCAGCATTTAGTTGGTCGTTAAAGTTGGGGGTAAATCCATTGTACATTAAATAACCAACCTTTTCATTTTCTACGGTTAGTACCTCTGTTTTAAATACAGGGTTTTCAGTATAAGGGGCTTTGGTGAGTTCTTTAACGTCTTCTGTTGTGTCTATACTGTCATCGGCTGTGTTTGTTGTACCATTATCATTATAAGCAGCCATATTTAAGGTCAAGTTATCTTCTTCAAGTAGGCCTCTCCAGTTGTCTACTGTTAAAGGCGTGCCGTTTACAGCATAAAATAAATCTCCGCGTTTTAAGCCTTGATTCTCCGCGCTTGTATTAGGGAGTATGTAGCGTATATATCCAAATATAGCATTACTTCCTTCAGTGTACCGTCTTAACCCAAATTCCATTCCATTAGTTGTGCTAACACCTGCAAATTGCTGTTCGAGCGCTAAGTAATCATTAGTAATCCAACTAAACCTGTCTACACTCTGTCTGTCGTATATTAAACTTTCAAATAAGTTTTCAGGAGTAGAAAATCCATTTAAAAAATTGTCGTAATCAGCATTTAAACTTTTGTTTTCTACTAAATTAGGAACATTATCACGGTATAAGTAGAAGGAATGCATTGCCTTATATACAAAATCATTAACAGAGGTATTTGTAGTCGGGGTATCATCAAGGTCTTCAAAACAACCTGTAAAAAATAAGGATGTCATAAAGAATAAAGCAATTCTAGGAGCGTTTTTCATTTATAAGTTTTTTCTTTTTCAGTTTAAAAATAAGTACTTTAATTGAAATTAAAAATTATTTGTAACAAAATTAAAAGGGAGTCGTCGTAATAACATAAAGCGACAAAAAAGTTTTTATAAGCACAATCAAAGAATGACACAGTCTGAGTTTTTAAATATTGTAACCCCTTTTAAAGATAAGGTCTTTCGTTTGGCAAAACGGCTTCTTGTTTCGACAGAAGAAGCAGAAGATGCAACACAAGAGGTCTTGATAAAATTATGGAAAAACAAGAAAAAAATAAAAGAATATAAGAATATTGAAGCCTTTTCAATGACTATGACCAAAAACTTTTGTTTCGATAAGTTAAAATCCAAGCAATCGCAGAATTTAAAAATAGTACATAGTAATTATCAAGATCATAACGTTACTTTGCAGAAACAAGTAGAACTGAATGATAGTATTGATTGGGTAGATAAGATAATGAAAGATTTACCGGAACAGCAAAAATTGGTAATTCAATTAAGAGATATCGAACAATATGATTTTAAAGAGATCTCTAAAATGCTAGATATGAAGGAAACAGCAATACGCGTAACCTTATCTAGGGCAAGAAAAACAATACGAGAAAGATTAACTAAAACACATAATTATGGTGTTAAATAATATAGAAAATTTACTAGAGCAATACGAGAAAGGTGAGACATCACTAAAAGAAGAGCAGCAGTTAAAAGACTATTTTTCGCAAGAGACTGTAGCGCCACACTTAGAAATGTATAAGCCTATGTTTCGTTATTTTTTGGTAACCCAACAGGAACAGTTTACTAAAACCATACCATTAAAAACTAAAAAAGGCTTTGACTATAAATGGTTATCGGTAGCAGCGGTGGTTGTTCTTATGTTTGGATTTTACTTTAATAAGCAGTCGGAGGTCTTTTCGGAAACAGAATTGCAGTTAGCACAACAACAGGTAAGAGCTTCTTTAGAACTAGTCTCAAAACAATTAAATAAAGGGACTTCTCAAGTAAATTATCTGGGTAATATTGATAAAGCAACAAAGCAAGTGACTTACCTTGACGAAATGAAAAACCCAATGGAACGAATTTTTAAAAAGAATTAAAAGAAATTTTAAAATAAGAGATTATGAAAGCAATAAATATAAAAATGAATACTATGAAAAAAAATGTTATCCTACTAGTCTTTGCACTATTGTTAATGCCATTAACAGCGTTGGCTCAAAATAATATTTTTGAAAAATATAATGACAATGATGATGTAACATATGTTTCTATTAAACCTAAAATGTTTCAAATGTTGGCGAAAATAGATATAGATACAGATGATAAAGACGCCAAGGAGTTTTTAGAGATGGTAAATAGCATCACCAGCTTTAAAACGATGGCTACAGATAATAAAACGATAGCTGCAGATATTGCCCAATGGGTGAAATCTCGCTCCAATAGCCTAGAAGAGTTAATGGAAATTAAAGATGATGGTACAGTAGTGAAATTTTATGTAAAGGAAGGAAAAGATTCAGATCACGTTTCAGAACTTCTAATGTTTGTTAACGGATTGGATGAAAAAATGAAAGGCGCAAAGATTAATATTCAAGGGAAGGATAGGAGTATAGAAACGGTTGTTATTTCTTTTACAGGCGATATTGATTTAAATCAAATTTCGAAATTAACCAGTAAGATGAACTTACCTGGCGGTAAAGAATTGGATAAGAAAAGTAATAAATAGAACCCAATAACTTAGTAAAGATGCAACAATTAATCAAAATTATAATTTTAACCTGTTTACTTGCAATAACACTGTTAAGTTGTAAGAATGAAGGATCAATACAAACCTACATTGTAGAACACCAAGATTTACCAGACTTTAAGGCTTTTGACTTATCTGCTAAGGTTGTAGATTTTTCTAAAGTAGACCTAACAGAAGCGCAAAAAGAAACATTAAATTCTTTAGAGAAATTAAATATTTTACTTTACAAAGCAGAACAAGATAATTTAGATGCTTATAAGAAAGAACTTAGTGAGGTTAAAACCATTTTTAAAAATGAAAAGCAGAATGAATTAATGGAGTTTAGCTTTGATGGCATGAAATTTAGAGTGAATGCAATAGGTGATGATAAAACCGTAGATGAAATATTGGTACTAGCTAGTTCTAGTAAAATGGGGTTCGGTGTTGTTCGCGTTTTGGGAGATAAAATGGACCCAGAAAAGATGGTTGCATTGATTAGTAAGTTACAAAATGCAGAAGTTGATAATAATCAATTAGAAGGTATTATGAATTTCTTTAATTAAAGAATTTATAGTTTATATGTTTATAAAAAAAGGATTGTTGGCGCAATCCTTTTTTGTTTATGTAAAAAACGGTTCGTATAAATTACACGAACCGTTTTATATTATATCCCAGTGTAGTTACTAGGAGAAATAGCTTTTAGTTCTGCTTTTATACTATCACTTACAGTTAAAGTCTCTATAAAATTAGAAATAGATGTTTTTGTAATTGTTTCATTAGTTCGTGTTAAGCCTTTTAAAGCTTCATAAGGATTAGGATAGGCTTCACGACGTAAAATGGTTTGTATAGCTTCAGCTACAACGGCCCAATTGTTTTCTAAATCGGCAGCAAATTTAGCTTCGTTTAGCAATAGTTTATTTAAGCCTTTCATGGTCGATTTAAATCCAATTAAAGTATGACCAAACGGGACGCCAATATTACGTAAAACAGTGCTGTCTGTAAGGTCACGTTGTAATCGAGAGATCGGAAGTTTGGCAGATAAGTGTTCAAAAATCGCATTGGCAATTCCTAAATTACCTTCACTGTTTTCAAAATCTATAGGATTTACTTTGTGTGGCATAGCACTACTTCCAATTTCTCCGGCTTTAATTTTTTGTTTAAAATAATCCATAGAGACATAAGTCCATATATCGCGATCTAAATCAATAATTATGGTATTGATGCGTTTTAGGCAATCAAATAGTGCTGCCATATGGTCGTAATGCTCTATTTGTGTAGTAGGGAAGGAGTGGTGTAAATCTAGTCTTTCTTGTACAAATTTAGCACCAAATAATTTCCAGTCAATAGTAGGGTATGCAACTTTATGAGCATTGTAATTACCTGTAGCTCCTCCAAATTTAGCAGCATTTGGAATGCTTTTTAATAGGTTAAATTGTTCTTCCAAACGTACAACAAAAACCTCTATTTCTTTTCCTAAGCGTGTAGGGGAAGCTGGTTGTCCGTGAGTTCTTGCTAGCATAGGGACATTAGCCCAATCTTTAGCTAGCGCTTTTAAGCGTTCTAAAACCGTAAAGTATTCAGGGATATAAACGGCATTTAAAGCATCTTTAATACTTAAAGGAACAGCAGTGTTATTTATATCTTGAGAAGTTAAACCAAAATGAATAAACTCCTTGTAATCTTGTAGGTTTAAAGCATCAAATTTATCTTTAATGAAATATTCTACGGCCTTTACATCATGATTTGTTACTTTTTCAATATCTTTTATGGCTTGCGCATCTTCAGCGGTAAAGTTTTTGTAGATTGCTCTTAGTGCATTAAAAGTAGAGGTAGGAACAGTAGAAAGTTGAGGAAGCGGATGTTCACAAAGTGCAATAAAATATTCTATTTCTACCAATACGCGGTATTTTATAAGGGCTTCTTCAGAAAAATACTTGGTTAGGACATCGACCTTGTTCCTGTAACGCCCATCTATAGGTGAAATGGCATTTAATGTTGATACTGACATAGTGTTGTGTTGTGTTGTTGTTTTTTTTAAAAGCCGTAAAGATAGCTAAGTTTGTTAGAAGTTCTATTCTAGATTTTAACAAATTTTAATTTTGAGTTTTTGCTTTTATTTGTTTTAAAATTTTTCTTGCTCTGGCTTTAAAACCAGGGCTTTGAACCGGGTAGTCGCGTTCTAAAATTAATACCAATTCTGGATGAATCCATTGGTGATCTTTACCTAATAAAAACAGAGTGTTCATAGCATAAGCTTTCGGGGCTATTTTTTCATCATTGATCATCCAATCAAAACAAGTTTCAATAATACATTCACAATGCTGAGGCCGTAATTTCGATTGTATTTCGTTTTTTGTTTTCGAATAGAAGGCGGTTACTAAGTACTCGCAGATTTTGGCGACAGGTCTAACGGCAGAATCAAGATGAACCTTTGCAATGTTTTTAGTAAATTGGTCTAAGTAGGGAATAATCATTTCTAAATTTTCTCCACACATAAATTCGAAGACCCATGCGGCACGTGCAGATATTTTGTCATCTACCATGAATAAGATATCCAATACCTTAGGAATTAAACAGGGATTGTTTATAATTAAATGCGCATAGTATAGTCTTTTCTCGCGAGAATGATTAACATAATTTAATTCTTGGTATAAAGCTTCTGTAGTCAACGGAATTTGTTATTTTTAAATTCTAAAATTAAGAAAATGCGAATATTAAAAAAAATACTTTTGTTTTTACTTTTTACTTTTATAGTCGCTCAATTTTTTGGCCCAGAAAAGAATGAAGGGGATTTGGCATCTGTAGATGCATTCTTTGAAGACACCAACCCCTCAAAAGCAGTAAAAGCTATATTAGTAGAAAGTTGTTTCGATTGTCATAGCGATAACACACGTTATCCTTGGTATAATAATATTACTCCTGTTAATTATTGGATTTCAGATCATATAACACATGGAAAAAGCCACTTTAATGTTTCTAAATGGCAAGGTAATTCTGTGAAACGAAAAGATCATAAATTCGAAGAACTTATAGAAATGGTTAAAGAAAAAGAAATGCCTTTACCGTCTTATACTTGGACGCATAATGAAGCTCGTTTAACCGATGAACAAATACAAGCGGTTTTAAATTGGGCAGAACTGGTACGATTTAAGTATGCGTTAGCTCCAAAACCAGAATAAAAGTAGAGTTGTATTTCATTCAATTTGGAATGAATAAAGGTATTGCTTTTTAGAATTTATAGTTTGTTACTTGAAAAAAAACAAGTATTATTGATAAAATAACCGACCCTCATTTGAAAAAAGAATTGCTAATTATTGGTTTCGTATGGCCAGAGCCTAAGAGTTCTGCTGCAGGGAGTAGAATGATGCACCTTATCGAAATTTTTCAATCCAAGGATTACGACATTACATTTGCGACTTCTTGTGCAAAAAGCAACAATGCTTTCGATTTAAAAGCAATAGACGTAAAAACGAAACAAATAGTTTTAAATGACTCTACTTTCGATGATTTTATAAAAGACTTAAAGCCTAGTATTGTCCTTTTCGATCGCTTTATGGTAGAAGAACAGTTTGGTTGGCGTGTTGCTGAAAATTGCCCCAATGCCTTGCGATTACTTGATACAGAAGATTTGCATTGTTTACGTAAAGGGAGGAAGCAGGCCTTAAAAGACGGGAAGGTTTTTGATATTAACTACCTATATAATGATGTTGCCAAACGTGAAATTGCAAGTATTTATAGATGCGATATAAGCCTCATGATTTCACATATAGAAATAGAAATATTGAAAAAGCAATTTAAAGTAGATGAGCATTTATTGCATTATTTACCTTTTTTATTAGATTCTATTTCGTTGAAGTCACAAAAGAAATTACCAGACTTTAAAGTACGAGAACATTTTGTAACCATTGGTAATTTTTTACACGCTCCTAATGTGGATGGTTTGCTGCACTTAAAAGAAAAAATTTGGCCTGCGATACGAAAAGCACTACCTAAAGCCGAAATGCATGTTTATGGCGCTTACGAATCACAAAAAATAAGACAGCTTCATAATGCTAAAACAGGTTTTTTTATAAAAGGTTTTATTGAGAATGTAAACGATGTTATGCCCCAATATAAGGTTTGTTTGGTGCCATTGCGTTATGGAGCAGGATTAAAGGGAAAGGTGATAGATGCTATGTTAAATGGAACTCCTTGCGTAACGACTAGTATTGGGGCGGAAGGGATGTATGGTGATCTTGAACCCAACGGTTTTGTAGAAGATGAGCCAACAGAATTTATAAAAAAAGCAATAGAGCTTTATACGAATAAAATTTTCTGGAAAGGAAAACAAAAAAATGGGATAAAAATTATTAATATTCGTTTCGATAAATTACTCTTTACTGCCGATTTTCTCCATAAAATTGAACAAATACAAAACAATTTAGAAAGGCATCGTAGAAATAATTTTATGGGAAGTATGTTAATGCATCATACATTAAAAAGTACCAAGTATATGAGTAAATGGATCGAAGAAAAAAACAAGAATTGATTTAAGAGAATTTATTCTTTTAACCTAACATAAAACCTTTAGTAATTATTATGAAGACTTTTTTTACACTTTTATGTGTACTACTATTATCAAATGGTATAAGTGCGCAAATGAATTCAAAACAAATAGATTCATTGGTAAATTATGCTATGGATGCATTTAACGTAGCTGGTACTGCTGTAGCAGTGGTTAAAGACGGAAAAATAATACATAGTAAAGGTTATGGAGTGAAATCTATAAAAACACAAGCTCCTGTTAATGCGCATACACAATTTGCTATTGCGTCCAATAGTAAGGCGTTTACAACTGCAGCTTTAGCTTTATTGGTAGAAGAAGGGAAAATCAAATGGTTAGATAAAGTAAAAGACCATATTCCAGAATTTACAATGTATAATGATTATGTAGAGGAACATTTTAATATCCAAGATTTAGTAACGCACCGTAGTGGTTTAGGTTTAGGAATGGGGGATTTAATGTTTTTTCCTGACGGAGCAGATTTTACAATGCACGATTTACTAAGTAGTTTTCAGTATTTTAAGCCCGAATCGGCCTTTAGAACGAAATGGGATTATGATAACCTCTTGTATTTAGTTGCAGGGGAGCTTATAGCAAGAAAAAGCGGGATGACGTGGGAAGCGTTTATTACAACGCGAATTCTTGAACCTTTGAATATGGATCAGACATTTGCTTCTTATTCAGAAATAAAAGACAAGAGTAATTTATCTGCATCACATACGACTAAAGCAGGTGTAATACAAGTGATACCAACATTTGAAGACATGATAAATGGTGCTGCAGGAGGTATTTTTTCTAATGTCGATGATTTAGCTCAATGGATGCTTTTACAGTTGAATAAAGGAAAATATGGAGCGCAATTGGAGCAACAACTGTTTACCGAATCTAATCATAACGAAATGTGGAAAATTCATACCGTTATGGATGTAAACCGGAATCCAAGATATAATTCTCATTTTTCAGGATATGGTTTGGGATGGTTTTTATCGGACGTAAACGGAAATATGAAAGTAGAGCATACAGGCGGATTACCAGGAATGTTATCTAATACGGTTATGATTCCAGACCTTAATTTGGGCGTTGTTATACTTACCAATACTGCTAACGACGGTGCGGGGCTATTTCTATCGGTAGCAAATGCTATTGTAGATGATTATTTAGGATTAGACAATTTTGAATGGGTAGATAAGTATGCCGCTTTTTTTAAAGAAAGAGCCAAAGATAACGATACTTTTTCTAAGGCTATATGGGAAGAGGTAAAAGCCGCAGATACATCAAAAATAACGCAAGGGAATTATGTTGGAATGTATAAGGATAAATGGTTTGGAAACGTTGAGGTTTTTAAAAACAAAGGAAAACTTTATATTAAATCACATCGCTCTCCTAAGTTAAATGGGGAATTACAGTTTCATAAGGATCAAACGTTTGCTGTTAAGTGGGAATATCAAGATATGAATGCAGATGCATTTGTGACCTTTGTTTTCGAGGATAATGAAAAAGCACAAAAGATTAAAATAAAAGGGATTTCACCAAATATAGATTTTAGTTTTGATTTTCAAGATTTAGATTTACAACGCATAAAAAAATAAGGCATAATGAGCTGGATAAAAGTAATCCCTTATAGCGAAGCAGAGCCTCGCTTAAAGAAAATTTACGATAAAGTAAAAGGCCCTAATAATAATGTAGATAATGTATTGGCTATACATAGTTTAAGGCCTCATAGTTTAACAGGGCATATGGCGCTGTATAAAAATGTATTGCACAATTCTAATAATACTTTACCGAAATGGTATTTAGAAACTGCAGGCGTGTATGTAAGCTATCTTAATAAATGTAGCTATTGTGTTGAACATCATTTTTCGGGATTGAAACGTTTGTTGAATGATGAAGCGCGCGCACAGCAATTATTTGAAAATATAGAAACGGATAGTTTAAAAAATTGTTTAAATGCTAAATTGAGTGCAGGGTTAGCATATGCAAAGCAATTAACAATAGATCATACAAGTATAACAAAAGCGGCTATTGAAGCTTTAAGCTCTAATGGTTTTTCTGATGGAGAAATTTTGGAGTTAAACCAAGTCGTAAGTTACTTTAATTATGTTAATAGAACGGTATTAGGCTTAGGCGTAACGATAGATGGAGATATTTTAGGGCTTTCTCCTAATGATAGTGATGATGAAAATAATTGGACGCATTCATAAATTATAAGTAGGTAATAAAAAAAAAGCCTTGATTTTTAATGAAGAAAATCAAGGCTTTTTTTATTAATTGCAACAAGAGAACGCTAAGCTTCTTGGAGGTTCTTTTTTATTTTTCTATAAGTAAACGTATTGAAAATATTGCGTTTAGCAAAACGGGTTTGCTTGTCCGATTGAGCAAATTTTATATATAAAGCCTTGTTTACACCAAAAAACTCATAGGTGTTACCATCTAAAAAAGAGACCTCTAGTAAAAGCCCTTTATGATTCCAGTCCATAATGGGGCTGTTTATTGTTGTATTGTACTCTTCCAAATTGGCAGCAATAGTTTCTGGAGCTATACTAACCAAAAAATGATAGCCATCTATAATTTGGCGGCTTTTTAGTTCTGCTTCCTTAGCTTTTTGGTCACCTTCTTGAAATTTATCAGGATGCCATTCCTTAACTAAACCCCTGTAAGACGTTTTAAGAGTCTTAAGTGTAGAGTCTTTATCTGCATTAAATAACTTTCTGTATTCATTAATACGCTTCATATAAGGATGCCTTTTTTTTAATAAGGTGCAAAGGTACTCTTTCTTTTTACATTGTGAATGCGAATAGAGAAAAAAGAATAAGGACTACTAGCGGTTGGTGTAAATATCTCTTTTTTAATTAATGTTATTCCCAAATGTCTTCGTAAATGTTTGTATAGTTTTTTAATTCAATAATTTCGAAACCTACAGATTTAAGGAAAAATATTTTACCTTCAGCAGTACTTGAAGTTTCGTCTTTTTTTAGAACGTACCATCCTTTTTGTTGTCTTTCTGGAAATTTCCTAAAATATTTAGCTCTTTCTATGAATAACCATCTCATAAACACTTCTGTTTCATCAAGTCCAAATCCAAAGATAAAAATAGATTTATGAAATAGAATATGTAACCAAGTATTGTAACCTTTCTGTTGTTCTGGTGTTTTATTTTTAGTGCTACTATTTTTTATATACTGATGAATTAATTTTCTAGCTCTTTGAACATTTCCCATATATTGAGAAAGGCCAAGTTTAATACTTCTATGATATTTTAGCATTCCATTAGGATACCATACTCCAAACCCATCAGTTGGTGTTATGAGTACTTTGTCGCTATAATAACAAGACCAAGGGTAATAGTCTGTAAATTTAGAGTGTGTCATTTTTCTAAACTTTAAGCCTAGTGATTTAGGAATTAGCTCATCAAAATTGGTGGTTAGTACAGGGGCATTCATAGATTTAATTTTATCTAAGATTAGATTCTGTGACCTGTCCGGTTTCCATGTTATCATTTTGTTTTGTACTTCCTTTTGAAGTTTAGAGCTGAAGTTCTTTTGGTTACTATTTTGAATTTCTAAGGCATCATAGAATTCTGTAAAAGAAATCCCATCTGGAATGATGGTTTGGGTGTTAAAGGCGTGCGTATTCCATAGTTCTAGTAGTAAATCCCGCCAAGAAACATTATCGTTATTATAATGTAAGTTAATACCATTACCAATTATAAAAGCTATATTATCAGAATGTTTTGAAAATATGTGCTTTACAGCTTTTACATTCATAATATATTTGTTTTATGAGTTATATATAGGTTTAAAAATGTGTAATCTAAGTAAAATAGTATTTTTATAATTAAATTCTAATATTTTATAGCTTAGCTACCTTATAAATTGTTGAAAGGGTGTTAGGGGATTGATTTGTTCAAAAAAAAAATCTGTAATTTCAAATTACAGATTTTAAATTTAATACGTTATTTCTTTAAAGTAGTTATTTTGTATTGGATTTATGCTTATTAATTTCATCCTGTAATTGACGCCTTACTTTTTGCTCGCGTTCTAATGCCACTCTTCTGTGTTCTTCGAATTGTTCATCAATTTCAATGAGGTTTTCTTTGGCTTGCTTGGTAATGGAATTACTATTTTTAAACTTATAAATAAAAAGTAAAAGGAAAGCTAGTAGCCCGCCAATTATAGACCATAGTAATCCATTGTAATTGCTTTTGCTCATTTGTATGCCAAGTAAGGACATACTGTCTTTTTCAGTATTGGTTTTATCTAAAGTATTTTGAGTGTTTGATAAGCTCGACTTTAATTGAGTTATTTCTTCTAGTTGTTTACTTACGGTATTTCTGGTATCGCCTAAACTTTTATGAACTGCTTTAAGAGAATCTAAAACATGTGCTTTTAAACTTAATATCCAAGCTCTTTTTATAACTTCATAGTTTTGACCACGTTGATCACTCCAGTTACTGGATTTGGTGATAACATATTCAAATTGACTATCAATTGTGCCACTATCTAATGAAAGTTGCTTCCCTTCAGGTGGTGTTACTGTATTTTGAGCTTCAAGACTAAATAGAGAGAAAGCGACTAACAGTAGTGTTATATTAGATTTTATAGTATTCATATTGGGAGTTAGTTTAATTGTACTCAATATTACGAAAAAAGATTAATTTTTGAAATTTTTATAATAGAAAGCCCCACAGATGGTGAGGCTTTTATATATACGTGACGCATATAGATTTAGATGTTTTTGAAAACGTTTTTCATATGTTAAAGTGTACGAAGCTACTAGTAGTAAGTAAAACGTCTTACTTTTGCAATGTATTTTGCCAAACGAATAACTTGATGGCTATAACCGTATTCATTATCATACCAAATATATAATACGGTGTTTTTACCGTCTTTGCGAACAATTGTTGCTTTACTATCATAGATAGAAGGCGCAGAGCTGCCAACAATATCACTAGATACTAATTCATCGCTCATTTCATATTTAATTTGCTCTACTAGATCTCCTTCTAATGCATATTTTTTCATAGTTGCATTCATACTATCTACACTAGCATTAGATTCTAATTCTAAATTTAAAATAGCTAAAGATCCATTAGGAACAGGGACACGTATAGCGCTAGATGTTAATTTGCCTTCAAAACTAGGTAAGGCTTTGGAGACAGCAGCTCCTGCTCCTGTTTCTGTAATGACCATATTTAAGGCAGCAGCACGACCACGACGATATTTCTTATGGAAGTTGTCTACTAGATTTTGATCGTTTGTATAAGCATGTATTGTTTCTAAGTGTCCACTAGTTACTCCGTAAGTGTCTTCAATAGCTTTTAGAATAGGCGTTATGGCATTAGTTGTACATGATGCAGCAGAAAAGATATCTATTTCATCAGGGTTATTTTCTAAATGGTTTACACCATAAACAATGTTTGGCACTCCTTTTCCAGGAGCTGTTAATAATACTTTATCTGCTCCTTTTGAGGCTTTTAACCTTGTTAAAGCTTCTTTGTCTCTAAAAACACCTGTATTGTCAATAATTAATGCGTTATCAATACCATACAAAGTGTAGTCTATGTCTTCAGGTTGATTTGCTGAAATAACCTTAACAGTCGTACCATTAATTATTAATGCTTCTTTTTCAACATCTATAGCTACAGTTCCAGAAAACTCACCGTGTACAGAATCGTTACGTAATAAAGCAGCTCGCTTTTCTAAAACTACAGCGTCAATTTTTCCACGAGTTACAATTGCTCGCAAACGTAATTGACTTCCTTTTCCTGTTCGTGTCATTAATTCTCTTGCAACTAAACGCCCAATACGGCCAAAACCATAAAGCACAACATCTTTAGGTGTAATTGCATCGTTATCGTTGGCAGCTTTAAGCTTATTAGCAACAAAAGCCATAGCGTTGCTATATTTTTTTTCCTCTAGGTGATATTCGTAAGTTAGTTTTCCTATATCTAATTTCGCAGGAGGAACATCCAATGTTTTAATAGCTTGAGCAATCTCTACAGAATCAAACACCGAAATAGGTTTTTGCACGAATTCCCCAGCATATTCGTGTAAGTTTAAAATTTGGCTTACGTTTCTATCTATTAACTGATTTCTAAAAATGACCAGTTCAATAGATTTGTCGTACCAAAGATCGCTTACTATTTTAATAAATTCTACGGTGGCTCTACGTCTATCCGCTTGAAATGCTAATTCGCTTTCGTAAGTTTCTTTAACAGGCATTGGTTATAGTGTTTTGTGTGTTGTTTTGTTTTTTGCAAAAGTATCGATTTCAAACGTTTTCATAAAACTTTTAGACCTAAAAAAAGCACTTCGTTCGTAAACTAAAGTGCTTTTTGTGTTTATCCTTTTTTTATTACCTTAAGCCATATCTGTTTTTTTGACCGTATGAGTTTATAAGTTCAATACTGAGTGGTTGGTATGGATCTCTGTTTTTTATAATGTTTTGTACTTCTTCTACAGAGTTTACTTTAATGCCGTTAACCGAAACAATAATGTTGCCTGCTTCGACTCCTTCTTTAGCAAAATAATTAGCATAATTACCACTAATTCTAGAGATCTTAACCCCATTTTTAACCTTATATTTTTTAAGATCATTTGGTTTTGCATTTTTAATAACGCCAATTTCAGGAAGTGTGTAAGTATTGTTTTTTAATAAGGTTACCTTTATAAGTTTCTGTTCGCCGTCACGTAATAAACTTACATTTACAACATCGTTTGGCCTTTTGGTATCTAGAAAACCTCTAAGGTCAGAGAATTTTTTTATTTCAATATTGTCTATCATTTTAATAATATCTCCACTTCGTATTCCTGCTGAGTAAGCACCAGTATCTTCTTCTACGCTGTCTATATAGAATCCTTCAGTTTCGGTTACGCCCAATTTTTCAGCATAATTACTATTTAAAGATCCCCCAGTTACCCCTAAAATGCCATTCTGTACATTTCCAAATTCCATAATGTCATGAATTACTTTTTTAGCAATGTTGCTTGGTACAGCAAAGGAGTAGCCAACATAAGATCCTGTTTGTGATGATATAGCAGTATTAATACCTACGAGTTCTCCATTGGTGTTTACTAATGCGCCTCCAGAATTACCAGGATTTACAGCAGCATCGGTTTGAATAAATGATTGGCTTCTTTGTCCAGACAAATCTCTGGATTTAGCGCTAATAATACCTGCGGTAACGGTAGATGTTAAATTAAAAGGGTTTCCAACAGCTAATACCCATTCGCCAATTTTAGCAGAATCACTATCCCCGAAGGTGATATATGGTAAATCGTCATTAGATTCTATTTTTAATAAAGCAATATCGGTTTTGGGATCTGTACCAATTATCTTAGCTTCTACTGTTCTGTTATCATTTAAAGTAACACTCAATGCTTCAGAACCATCAATAACATGATTGTTTGTTACAATATAGCCATCGGGAGAAATAATAACACCACTACCTGTTCCAAGTTGCTTACGCTGTGGAATACGTCCTGTAAATAAATCCTGTAGTGTGGGTTGCCTATTATTTGTTGTTACATTTTTAACATGCACTACCGCATGTACCGTTTTTTCTGCGGCATTTGTAAAACTAATAGCTTCGATTGTCTTTAAATTTGTATTCTTAGAAGAGCTCGTAGGGACAAATACGGGCTGTGTTTGTTGTTGCCCTATAACAACTTTTTGTTCTTTTTCAATAAAGGTTTTGTATGCTCCTAGAGTAATTGCTCCTCCTAACACCGAAACTAAAACCAGCGATAAAATCTTTTTCATTTGTTAAGTGTTTATATGTTTAGGTTTATATTTTTTCAAACGGCTAATTATTAGTCGTTCTAATTTGATAACAATAAAATTAAAATATTATTGAATGTCGTTTTCAACTTTAACGCGTATTTAACAGCACAATTAAATTTCTAAAACAGTATATTTGTCGTAATTACTTTTAGTTAGATGACACATACTTTTTATAAATACCAAGGTACAGGAAACGACTTTGTGTTTATTGATAATAGACATAATATATTCAACAAAAAAGATGCCAAATACATCGCTTTCTTATGCGATAGACGTTATGGTATTGGAGCTGATGGATTAATCCTGTTGGAAGACGATGAAGAAACCGATTTTAGAATGCTGTATTTTAATGCTGATGGTAACGAGAGTAGTATGTGTGGTAACGGTGGACGTTGTATTGTCGCTTTTGCAAAGTTCTTGAAAATTATAACTAAAGACACAACATTTACAGCAATAGACGGAATACATCATGCTTATATTGAAAATGATTTTGTAGAACTTCAAATGCAAGCTGTTGAGTCTATAGAGCATTTTGAAACGCATATGTTTTTAAATACGGGATCTCCACACCATATAACAATGGTGGAAAATTTAAAAGCGATGGATGTAGCGGCAGAAGGTGCTAAAATTCGCTATGGGAATTTATACAATGCAGTAGGAGGAACTAATGTGAATTTTGTAGAAAAAATGAATCCAAAGACGTTTAAAGTACGTACCTATGAAAGAGGTGTTGAAGGCGAAACACTGTCTTGTGGTACAGGTGTAACAGCTGTAGCCCTTGCAATGCATCATAATAAGGAAACTACAGAAAATGAAATTACGTTAAATACAGAAGGAGGTGTTTTAAAAGTGTCTTTTGAAAACAATGAAAAAGGATATAAAAATATATGGCTTAAGGGATTGGCAATACAAGTTTTTAAAGGAGAAATAAAATGCCAACATTAAAAGGAGAACATATTTATTTAAGGCCTTTGGAACCAGATGATCTGGATTTTATTCATCGTATCGAAAATGATGAATCCATTTGGGAGATAAGTAATACTATAACGCCATATTCTAGGTTTTTGATAAAACAATATTTGGAACATGCACACAAGGATATTTATGAGGTGAAACAATTGCGATTGGTTATTTCTAATTATAAAGGGGGTGCACTAGGGCTGATCGATATTTTTGATTTTGATGTAAAAAACAGAAGAGCAGGGATTGGTATTTTGGTAAAGGAAACTCAAAATAGAGGAAAAGGCTATGGCCGTGAAGCGCTTCAGTTATTATCTAACTATTGTTTTTTACATTTGGATCTTCATCAATTATATTGTAATATTTCTGAAGAAAATGAAGCCAGTATTAAATTATTTACAAATCAAGGTTTTAAAAATATAGGATTAAAAAAAGACTGGAACTTCCATAATGGAGTTTTTAAAAATGAATATTTATTTCAACTCATAAATACTAATGTATATTAAAAAAATACTTCTTGCCATTGTTGCTATTGGTCTAATTATCGCTGGGTACTTTGCTTATTTTGTATATGGAGCAATGTTTAAACCCAATACAGCTTTCGATGAAACGACCGTAATAATAACCATTTCCAAAAAGGCTAATTATGATGCTGTTAGAAAAACATTGGAACCTTTGCTAGATGATATAGCGTCCTTTGATGCTCTTGCTAAACAAAAAAAATATATATCAAATATTAGGTCTGGACGTTTCGAGATTAAAAAAGGTATGAGTAATAATGATATTATTAATTCCATTAGAAGTCATAACATTCCCATAAAAGTAACGTTTAACAACCAGGAAACAATTGAGAAATTGGCCGGTAGAATAGCTTTACAAATAGATGCCGATAGCTTATCGTTACTTAAAGCCATGACCGATGTGTCCTTTCTAGAAGCGAATGGGTTTAAGCCTGAAACTTCTTTGGGGATGTATATTCCTAATAGTTATGAATTATTTTGGAATACATCTGCTGAAAAATTTAGAGACAGAATGCTTAAAGAGTATAAAACATTCTGGAATAAGTCGCGATTAGAAAAAGCAAATAAAATTGGTTTAACCGAATCGGAAGTTATCGCTTTAGCCTCGATTGTATACGAGGAATCTAAACAAGTAAGCGAGCAACCTCGTATTGCGGGAGTTTATTTAAATAGACTACGAATTGGAATGCCTTTACAAGCAGATCCTACGATTCGCTATGCGGCATATCAATTACCACAATATAAAGGCCAGATTATAAAGCGGGTTTTAAATGCTCATAAAGAGATTGCTTCACCATATAATACTTATGCAAATGCAGGATTACCACCAGGCTTAATTGCTATGCCAGACGTATCAGCCATAGATGCCGTTTTAAATAGTGAAAAGCACAACTATTTATATTTTGTAGCAGATGCTAAGCGTTTAGGCTTTCATAAGTTTGCAAAAACTTTAGCGCAGCATAATGCAAATGCAAGAGCGTATCATTCCTATTTATCATCACAAGGTATATATAAATAAATTGATCACAATATATAGATATCTCATATTATTATTAGTTCCCGTTTCAATATTTTCCCAAACGCGAACCCATAGTTTTTTTCAGCCTAGTGATTCGTTAAATAAATCTAGAAGAAATGCAATTGTAATCTCTGAAGCTGCAATAGGCGGCTTAACGCTTGTTGCTTTAAATCAGTTGTGGTATAGTGATTATGAACAATCTAAATTTCATACTATAAACGATAACAACGAATGGTTGCAAATGGATAAGTTGGGACATAGCTTTACTGCATACCAATTAGGGAAATTTGGTGCTCAAACATTAAAATGGGCGGGACTAAAAGAAAGGGATCAATTACTTTATGGTGGAACTTTAGGGTTTTCCTTCTTAACAGCAGTTGAAGTTTTAGATGGTTTTTCACAAGAGTGGGGATTTTCTTGGGGTGACTTTTTGTCAAATGCATCTGGAGCAGGCTTGTATATCGGGCAAGAACTATTGTGGCAAGAACAGCGTATTGCCTTAAAATATTCTTTTCATCAAACACATTATGCTGAATTACGGCCAGATAAGCTCGGAGCAGGCTTTTTAGAAGAAGTACTTAAGGATTATAACGGCCAGACCTATTGGTTAAGCGCCAATTTACATTCCTTTTTTAAGGGTAATAGCATTCCAAAGTGGTTAAATGTTGCCGTTGGTTATGGAGGCGAAGGGATGTTAGCGGGAACTCCAGAAACACAAGCATTGTTGTTTCCTAATAAAAAAAGAAGGAGACAATATTATATGAGTTTAGATATAGATTTATCTAAAATTAAAACTAACTCTCGGATTTTTAAGGTGTTATTAGATGTTTTTAACGCCATTAAAATTCCATTTCCAACCTTGGAGTTTAACGATGAAAATGACATAAAGTTCCACGCTATATACTTTTAATCGTAGTTAAACGATTAATTTTGCCATATTAATTTTTATTTATAATTTTGCACGCTGAAATTTTAGGCATAACTTTTGATTAAACATTGTCTAAGAAATTAAACATTATGAACAAAAAGAGTATAGCAAGTTTTTTATTACTAGCGGTTACAATTTGTGTTTTAGTTGTTGTATCGCTATCAACAGATGAAAAAGTGGATGTTAATATGCATTATTATTCCACTAAAGGATTAAATCTAGATTATACTGTTAATTTAGAGGCGGCCAATGATATTTTGATTCTTGAAACAGAGAAGCAATATACACCAGAATTAGGAAAATCTTTCTTAGGATTTAAGGAAGCATTGGGATTTAAGGAATCTCAAAACAATTATTTTTCAGTAAATACTTTAGGTTACCTCGGTAAATATCAATTTGGAAGAAGTACGCTTAAGGTGATTGGTATTAATGATACGCACGAATTCTTAAATAATCCAGAGTTACAAGAAAAGGCTTTTATAGCTAATACAGAGCGTAATAAGTGGGTATTAAGGCGAGATATCAAGCGTTTTGAAGGGAAATATATAAATGGTATAAAGGTTACCGAATCAGGAATTCTTGCAGCTGCTCATCTAGCAGGACCAGGGAGTGTAAAGAAATACCTTAGAAGCTATGGTAAAGAAGGGTTTTCAGATGCTTATGGTACCTCAATCTATTCGTATATGAAACGATTTTCAGGTTACGATACTTCAATAATAAAACCAAATAAAAAACCTAGAGTCTCTCTAAAGGCTTAGGCAAGGTTATTTTAAGTTTTATGTATAATAAATAAGGTTGGTCTTTTATGGAGATCAACCTTCGTTTTTTTCCATTGATTTGCAGTCATTGTTTTGATGTACTCGGTGGGTAATGTGATATCGCAAGCAACACATATAGCTGTATTTCCATTTAAAACTGTATGTAGGTCTTCCAACATTTTATTGTTTCGATATGGTGTTTCTATGAATAATTGTGATTGATTATGTTCAAAAGATAAACGTTCTAAACGTTTTAATTCCTGTTTACGGTCCCCTTTGTCTATAGGTAAATAGCCGTTAAAGGCAAAACTTTGTCCATTCATACCAGAACCCATTATAGCTAATAAAATAGAAGAAGGTCCTACTAAGGGAACTACTTTTATATTGTTTTCATGTGCGATTTTTACAATATCTGCACCAGGGTCGGCAACGCCAGGGCAACCAGCGTCAGAAATAATACCAACATTAAGGCCTTGCTTACAGGGATCTAAGTAACTAGGAAGCTCATTGCTGTCTGTAAATTTATTAAGCGGTAATAAGGTCAAAGATGATTGTTGCTTACCTGAACTTATTTTTTTTATAAAGCGTCTGGCCGTTTTTTCATTTTCAACAATATATATATCAATTTGTTCGATTATTTTTTTTACCGTTAAAGGGAGTACATTTAGTGGTTCCGTGTCTCCCAATGTTGTTGGTATAAGATATAATTTACCTATTTGATTTTCCATTAATTGATTATAAGTTTTTTAATCGCTTTTTTACCATTTCTAGTTAAGACTTCTACTAAGTATAATCCATTACGGATTTTGTTCGTAGAAAGGTTTAATTGCGGGTTATTATTGGGTTTAATCATTTTAATTTTTTTGCCTTGAAAAGAGTAAATTGTAATAGATTTAATAGCTTCATGCTGTAATGGAAAACTAAAGTTTACAATAACTTTTGAAGGGTTTGGGTACATCTTGAAATCGAACGTATTGTTCTTTTGGATGCTTAAATTTGGATCAGATAATTTATATACCTTTCCACTTCCTGCAATGTATAACTCACCATTCAAGTCTTCTCCAAATGTAGTCCAAAATTGTGAAATATTAGGCGTTTGGAAAGCCATATTCCAAATGCCTTCATTTTCAGTAAGAATTCCAATTTCATTACTGCAATAATCCGCAAAAAAATACTTGCCTTCAAAATCGGGATAAAGACTGCCTCTATATACATAACCACCAGTAATAGCACACCTCCCATTAGCCAAAGCATAATTTGAAACTGGGGCTATAGTATTCTCGAATAATGGGCAATTACCACTACTATTATCATATGGCGTATTGGCTTCATAGCATCTCCATCCATAATTGTCACCAGGGTTGCCAGAATTAGTTACTTGGTTGATCTCTTCAAAAGCATTCTGACCAACATCAGCAACCCATAAATCCCCAGTCATTGTATCAAACGATAGTTTCCATGGGTTTCTAAGTCCTATCGCATAAATTTCTTGAGCCCCTCCAGTATTTGCATATGGATTAGTTGCTGGAATACTGTAATTAGTACCGCTAACATCTATTCTTAATATTTTACCTAGTAAGGAGTTCGGATTCTGTGCCCTATTACCTGGGTCGCCTCCGCTACCACCATCTCCTGTAGCAATATATAAATAGCCATCTGGTCCAAAAGCTAACTTGCCACCATTGTGATTTGTAAACGGTTGATTTATAGTTAATAAAATAGTGCCATTAGTATTAGCTAGGTCTGGATTTGAGCTTACATTATATCTTGCTATTACTGTATTGCCAGAATTATTGGTGTAATTGACATAAAAACGACCAGAAACAGAATAGTCAGGAGCAAAGGCTATGCCTAGTAATCCTTGCTCTCCACCAGCAGTAATTAAAGCGCTAATATTTAAAAAAGGGGTGCTGTTAACACTACCATTTGGGTTCAATATTTTTACAATACCATTTTGTTCAACAACAAAAAGTCTAGTGTCTCCAGCATGAGTAATTTCTACAGGATTTGTAAATGTAGGGCCGAAAGCTTCTAGCGCAACCGTTTGACTATAAGTAAAAGTTGAAATAATAATAAAAATGAGAGCGATGTATTGTTTTTTCATTTTGCGTGTTTTTAGTAAAGTTAATACTAATTATACGCTGATTATCATATGGATAGTCTTTTTTTTATAATATTACAAGCGTTGTCAAGCATTTTGTATGTTTCATCAAAACCAGAATCACCACCATAATAGGGATCTGGAACATCTAAGTTTTTATTAGGATAACTTTCGTTTAATATGAGTTTTACTTTTCTTTTCTCATCTGCTGTTCTCGCTAATCTTAGAATATTTTCATAATTAGCATTATCCATTGCATAGATGTAATTAAAACGATCAAAATCAAGAGTTGTAAACTGACGTGCTCTTTGATTCCTAATATCAAGACCATATTTTTTAGCTGTATTAATGGAACGTACATCTGGTTTTTCATCAATATGATGATTACTAGTGCCAGCAGAATCAATAAAAAAGTGCTCTGTATTAGATAGTTTTGATTTTAAAATACCTTCAGCTAGCGGAGAACGACAGATGTTTCCGAGGCAAACCATTAGTATTTTAACCATAATTTTATAATGCTATTGTTATACTGAAAGCTTTTTAGTAAGATCTTCTACATATTTCTTAAACTGTTTATCTGTAGAGGAAAGGTTATCAACTGTTTTACATGCGTGTAGAACAGTTGCATGATCACGCTTGCCTATTTGAGATCCAATACTCGCTAAAGATGCTTTGGTAAACTTCTTAGCAAAAAACATAGCCAGTTGTCTAGCTTGTACAATATGACGTTTTCTTGTTTTAGATTGTAGGGTATCGACATCCATTTGGAAATAGTCTGATACTACTTTTTGTATATAATCTATAGAAACTTCTCGTTTTGTGTTTTTTACAAACTTCTCAACAACTTGTCTTGCTAAATCAATATTAACTTCCTTTTTGTTAAAAGAAGATTGTGCTATTAATGAAATAATGGCACCTTCTAATTCTCTAATATTGGATTTAATATTTTTAGCAACGTATTCTATAATCTCATTTGGCATTTCTACACCATCGCGGTAGAGTTTGTTTTTTAGTATAGATACTCGAGTTTCGAAACCAGGTGTTTGTAATTCTGCAGATAAGCCCCATTTAAAGCGAGATAGTAAGCGTTGTTCTATATCTTGCATGTCTACGGGAGCCTTGTCACTGGTTAGAATAACTTGTTTGCCATTTTGATGTAAGTGGTTAAATATATGGAAAAAAACATCTTGTGTTCCAGATTTCCCAGAAAGAAACTGAACATCATCAATAATTAAAACATCTATAAGTTGATAGAAGTGAATAAAATCATTTCTGTTATTCTTCTTTACAGAATCTATATATTGTTGCGTGAATTTTTCAGCAGAAATGTATAAAACAGTCTTTTCTGGGTATTTGTCTTTTATATTAACCCCAATAGCATGTGCTAAGTGTGTTTTTCCCAAACCAACGCCTCCAAAAATTAACAGCGGGTTAAAAGAGGTTCCTCCAGGTTTTGCAGAAACAGCTAAACCAGCACTTCTTGCCAAGCGATTAGAATCACCTTCTAGGAAATTATCGAAATTATAATTTGGATTAAGTTGAGATTCAATTTTAACATTCCGAATACCTGGGATTACAAATGGATTACGCAGCTCAGGATTCTTATTGTTTAAAGGTACATTCACATCTTGTGCCTTTACAGCGGCTCTATTAGAACTTGGAATTTTTTCGGTAAAAGGTTGTTTATTACCATAAGTATTTTCCATCTTAATAATATAAACCAATTTTGCCGTTTCACCGAGCTCTTTAGTAAGCGCTACTTTTAGTATTTTAACGTAATGCTCTTCAAGCCATTCGTAAAAAAACTTACTCGGAACTTGTATGCTCAAAGCATTGTCCGAAAGCTTAACTGCAATGATTGGTTCAAACCATGTTTTATAAGCTTGTGGTTGGATGTTATCCTTTATGAAATTCAAACAGTTATTCCATACCGGTTGCGCAGTTACACTCATTTGTTAATTGAAAACTTTTAGATAATTAGTTGAATAACAGGACAGAATCGGATTAAAGACTGTACTGCTTTATAGCAATACAAATATGTGAACAAATTACTAGAAAAAAAAATCATTCACTATTGATTTTGTTGTTTTTTTTTACTATGTTAAAGACTAGTTAAAACGAAAAAAAAAATAATAAAATTTGAGCGTGTGGTAAACGATGAAATTAAAATAAGAGTGCGATATGGTGAAACGGACCAAATGGGTGTAGTTCATCACGGAAATTACGCATTATATCTAGAAATGGGGCGAATTGAGTGGTTGAGAAAATTAGGCGTTTCGTATAAAATAATGGAAAGAGAGGGCGTTGCACTTCCTGTGATTTCTTTGCAATTAAATTTTAAAAAACCGGCGTATTATGATGATGTCATTACGGTAAAAACACGGTTGAAAAAAACACCTTCTGCAACTATAGCATTTGACTATGAAATAGTGAATGAATCTAATGATATTTTATCGACAGCAAGCACTGTTTTGGCTTTTGTCGATTTGAAAACAAATAGGCCGATTAGACCTCCAAAATATATTTTAGAGGCATTGCCTTAACTGTCAAGTGTTTTGATGTCGACCTTGTAAAGCGTTTTAAAAATGGCTTCAATTTCTGAAGCCTTTTTTTTGCGTACAGAAATGGTGATTTCACAGTTTAATTCCATTTTTTGATGGGTTATGTTAAGCGTTTTTTCTTTAATAATTCTCATAACCTTATTCATATTGGCGTACTCAAAAGTGATTAAAAAGTTTATATTGATAGTACGTTCTATAATTTCTGAAGCCTCTAAAGCCAGTTGAGCTCCTGTGCGATAGGCGTTAATGAGTCCTCCTACGCCTAATTTAACGCCTCCAAAATATCTAACCACTACAATTAATAGGTTGGTGACATCATGGGATTGTATTTGGCCATAGATTGGCATTCCTGCGCTATTACTTGGTTCGCCGTCATCATTAGCTCTGTATTTTAGAGTTTCTGTGCCTAGTTGGTAGGCGTAGCACCAATGTCTTGCCGAATGGTGTTGTTTTTTTAGGGTATCTATATGGGGTTTAACCTCTTCTTCTGTAGATATAGGAAAGGCATAGCCGAAAAATTTACTATTCCTGTCTTTAAAAAGCGTTTCTTCTGAAGCTTTCAAAATTGTTTTATAGGTGTCTTTTTCTTTCAAAATTAATTACTTGCTACTAAAATGATACTTATAATGGCTAAGCCTATGCCGAACCAATTTTTTTGGATTAATTTTTCATTGAATATAAGAATTCCTGCTATTGTAGAGAACATTACAATAGAAACATTGTTTATGGTAAACACAATGGAACTGTTTAAATTGGGGTATTGTAATGCTTTGAATAAATAGACTATCGAAAAATAATTAGGAACTCCTAGTATAATGCCAGCGATAATGTTTTGCCATTTAAAGTTAAAGTCTTTTTTTATTATTAAGCTTATAATGCCTATTGCGCCCGCAATACAGAAAACGGTTGCTGAAAAATAAGGAATCTCTTGCGTGGATAAATAATTGATTTCAATGTGTTTTATAAAAGTATCTAAAATTCCAGAGCCAATAAATAATAAGATAGGGTAGATTAAGGTTTTTTTATTCATTGCTACAGTATGATCTTTACGTTTTACAGACGTGAAATAAACGGCTAATAAAGCAATTAGGATACCTGTGATTTTTAAAGCACTTAATTGCTCTTCGTATACTATAATTGCAAATACGATAGGGATAACTACAGACATTTTTCCAGAGACAGAAGCGACAGAAAGACCATTTTTTTGTGAGGTTAATGCCATTATGTTAAAAATAAAAATGAACATAAACCCTAGTATAATGGCTTCTGTAAACCATTGTTCATCTGGGATTTTTCTAAAAGTAACACGGCCATCATAAAAGAGAAAACCACAGGTTCCAGCAACGATGTAATTTACAACAATAGCATGTAAAGTATTAATATTGTACTTTTCAAAGTATTTAAAAATAACATAGAGTGCACTGGAAAATAATATGCTAAGAATTAGATTGATCAAAACAGGTTGCGTTTAATTGAAAATAAATCAATAACATCTTCTTTTTCAGGGATGTTATTCCATACGTTTATACCAAGTTTAGCGGCTGCGTCTGTATTTTCTTTGGTGTCATCTATAAATAAGCACTCTTTAGAGTTGAGGTTGTTTTCATTTAATACAAATTCATAAATACCAGCGTTTGGCTTTCTAAGTCCAATTTCATGAGACAGGTAAAAGGCATCAAAACAACGCTTAAACTCTTCATAAAATGAAAGGTGTTTTTTTATGCTCTCTATATGGAGCGCATTTGTGTTACTTAATAAGATAAGTTTGTATTTTTTGTCTGCCGATAATTGCTTTATAAAATTTAATCTATACAGCGGAAAGTCGCATAAAATATAGTTCCAAGAGTCTATAATGTCTTTTTTTGATAATTTTGGAAAGTTATCGCAGTAGAAATCTAGAAATTCATCGGTAGACATAAAGCCTTGTTCATACAATGCATTTACGGCAAGCATATCTTCAGGGAGTTCCTTTATTTTAAATAAATCTAATGCGTTTTTCATAGCGCCTTCTTTATCAAGGTTAATGAACACGTCTCCAAAATCGAATATTATGGTTTTAATCATATTAATTTTCGTTAAAACGAAAGTTTTTTAAGTTAATGGTTTGTATACTCTAAGGGTATCTCCTAGCAAATTTTCTTCAGCGATTAAATGCCCTGAAAATTCGGGGTGTTTTATCCCTTCTTTAAACGCGACGGAACCTGTAAATATTCGCGCTTCATCCCAAAGCGCTTCATTTATAAATGATTGAAGTGTTTTTGAACCGCCTTCAATAATAACAGAAGAGATATTGTTGGCGTGCAGAACGTCACAGATTTGAGACGCTATGGTGTTGGTAGCGTTAAAGTCTATGGTGTTATGACTCTGTTTTAAGTTTGATGGTATTGCTTTAGAGGTGATTACTATGGTTTTAGCTCTAGAGTTAAAAACAGAAGCTTTTTTACTTAATTTTAAAGTTTTATCTAAAACAACTCTAATAGGGTTTTGTCCGCTCCAATCACGTACAGTAAGACTGGGGTTATCTTGTAAAACGGTATTGGTTCCCACAAGTATGGCTTGCTCCTCTGCTCTCCATTTATGAACGAGTTGTCTAGATAAATCATTGCTAATCCATACAGGTTTAGTTTCTTCTTTTGTTTTAGGAGCAATAAAGCCATCCCTAGTTTCTGCCCATTTAAGTATAATATAAGGGCGTTGCTTGTTGTGAAAGGTAAAAAAGCGTTTGTGGTGTTCTTTGCATTCGTCTTCTAAAACGCCAACAATAACATTGCAGCCTTTATTTCGAAGCATAGCAATCCCTTTTCCTGCAACTTTACTATAGGTGTCAATAGTACCAATAACAATATTGGGAATATTATGTTCTATAATTAAATTAGCACAAGGTGGCGTTTTTCCGTAGTGTGAACAGGGTTCTAAAGTGACATATAATGTCGCATTAAGTAAAAGGGTTTTGTCTTTTACGGCATTGATGGCGTTCACCTCTGCATGGTTGCCACCATAATGGCTAGTGTAACCTTCCCCTATAATTTTATTGTTATGTACAATAACACTACCTACCATGGGGTTTGGTCTAGCGCTTCCCATAGCTTTTTTTGCAATTTCAATACAACGTTTTATATAAACCTCGTGCATTATTTAGAGTTTAATTTTTACACTTTCAGTTTTGTCTACTTGATATGTATGAGAGAATCCTAAAATTTTATATTTAATAATGCCTTTGTATCGTACTTCAACTTTTTTGCTAAAAAGACTATTAAGTAAACCACCAAGATGGCTAGAGTTGAAAATTTTTTTTGTAGGGATTTTAGCTTTTAAAGGAATTGAAAACTCTTTTCTGGCAGGGACTTTTACAGGGTTAGAGGAAATGGTTCCCATTTCTACATTGTTTATGAATACTTTGATACCTTCCGATTTTAGCTCTCCACCAATGTGATTAGAGTTTAAGAAAAAAGCTTCAGCACTTAATGTTATGTAATCTGAGGAGGATTCTAAAACACTAATGTTTTCAACTCTTAGAAATTCTGGTTTTTCATTTACAGAACAGCTAAAAGTGGTTATTATAATTGTTGATAACATTATAAGTTTCTTCATCATAGTTTTTTTATAATTGGTGTATCTTCACTTGCGTAAAAATAGTATATTAAAGTGAGTAAAAATAATATTGTAATAAGAGAAATTCAGCCCAACGATAATGCGAAAATTGAGGCTATTATTCGTGCTTGTTTTCCTGAGTTTAATTTGCCTTTGGTAGGAACGGCATATGCCGATAGTGAAACGCCTAATATGTATGAATCTTATCAAAATGCAAATGATGTTTATTATGTTGTAGAAGTAGATGGAGTGGTTCTTGGTGGTGGAGGTGTAAAGGCCTTAAGTGGGGCTGAAACGGGTATTTGCGAGATTCAAAAAATGTATTCATCTCCCAAAATGAGAGGGAAAGGCTATGGTAAATTGTTGTTTGAAAAATGTCTGGAATCTGCAAAAATATTAGGCTATAAACACTGCTATTTGGAGTCGGCTTCTCAATTAAAAACGGCGATTCATATTTATGAAAAATATGGCTTTATACACTTAGAAAAACCTTTGGGAGATACAGGGCATTATTCCTGTGGTGTATGGATGTTAAAAAAATTATAGACTGATAATTTAAAATAATAAAGGTGTTACTAAAAAACGTGAAAGCAGTATTTCATTTAGAGTTAGATTCTATTTATGGAAAAGAAGAGGTGTCTAGTTTTTTTTATATATGTATAAAAACTTTCTTTGATATTTCGCGATTAGAGCTGGCGTTGGATGTTAATTTATCGATTACTAAAGAGGAGCAGGATTTAGTTTTTAATGCTTTAAATCGATTAAAGAAAGCGGAGCCTATTCAGTATATTGTAGGTGAGACTATGTTTTATAATTTGCCATTTAAAGTCAATGAACACACATTAATACCTAGACCAGAAACAGAGGAGTTGGTGGCTTGGGTTATTGCTGCAGTTAAGCAAATGAAAGCTGTAAATACTCTCAATATATTAGATATAGGAACAGGAACAGGATGTATTGCTATAACATTAGATAAAATGCTATCGAATGCAACTGTTACAGCGTTGGATGTAAGCAAGCAAGCATTACTTGTAGCGAAAGAAAACAATATATTAAATGCAGCAGCAGTAACTTTTCAAGAAGCAGATATCTTAGATCCTTTGTTGCATATAGAAAAACAAAGCGATGTTATTGTTTCTAACCCTCCCTATGTTCGCAATATGGAAAAGCAAGAAATGAAGGCCAATGTTTTAAATAACGAGCCGCACTTGGCATTATTTGTAGAGAATGAGGATCCATTACAATTTTATAGAGTAATTACTGGATTTGCAGAAAAAAACTTAATTAGTGAAGGGGTATTATTTTTTGAAATTAATGAATATTTAGCAAAGGAAATGATTGATTTAGTGAAATCTTATAGCTTTAAAGCGGTTGAGATTAAAAAGGATATGTATGGAAAAAATAGAATGTTAAAAGCAATAAAGATATAAATGAAAAGTATAGCAGTATTTTGTGGGGCAAGTGAAGGGAATGATCTTATTATAAAAGATACAGCATACCAATTAGGGGCGATTTTTGCTATGAAAGGGATTACTTTGGTCTATGGCGCTGCTAAAATTGGAATTATGGGGCAGGTCGCTAAAGGGCTTATTGATAATAATGGTAATTGCCTAGGGGTGATTCCAGAATTTTTAAAAACAAAGGAGATTGTTAGTCAAGATTTATCAGAACTTATTGTAACCAAAAATATGCATGATAGAAAAGTTATTATGTATGAAAAATCTGAAGGATTTATGGTTATTCCTGGTGGGTTTGGTACTATGGATGAGTTTTTTGAAATTGCGACTTGGGGGCAATTAGGGTTACACATAAAACCTATAGGTATTTTGAATGTTAATGGGTATTATGATGCTTTAGTAGCACAATGTAAAACGATGGTAGCACGTGGATTTTTAAAGCAAGAACATTGGAATGCTATTGTTGTAGATGATACTATTGAAGGGCTTATAATAAAGATGAATGAATTCGTGCCCTTGCCAAAACCAGAATGGTTAAATATAGAGCGATTGTAGTTTTTAGTACTAGGAAAAGAGAATATTATGAGTAGTGTAAAAGAAAAAATAGAAACCCTTCGTAAAGTGCTTAGAGAGCATAATTATAATTATTATACTTTAGATAATGCAACAATTAGCGATTACGATTTTGATATAAAGTTAAAAGAATTACAAGCTCTAGAAGATTTGCATCCGGAGTTTTACGATGCTAATTCGCCAACATTAAGAGTTGGTGGAGAAGTTACAAAGAACTTTAATACTATAGTTCATAATCATAGAATGTATTCTTTAGATAATTCATATTCTTTAGACGATTTGAAAGATTGGGAAAAGCGAATTAAAAAATTGGTAGATGGAGACTTGCAATATACATGTGAACTTAAATATGATGGCGCTTCAATAAGTTTGACTTATGAAGAGGGGCGTTTGATTAGGGCAGTTACTAGAGGGGATGGCTTTCAGGGAGATGAGGTTACAGCAAATATAAAAACGATAAAAACGGTACCTTTAAAGCTTAAAGGGGATTACCCTTCAAAATTTGATATTAGGGGAGAAATTATTTTGCCTTTTGAAGGGTTTGAGAAGATGAATGAAGCGCGTGTAGCTAATGGGGAGGAACCTTATCGAAACCCTAGAAACACAGCTTCAGGCAGTTTAAAACTACAGGATAGTTCTGAAGTTGCAAAACGGCCTTTGGAATGCTTGTTGTATAATTTAACAGGAGAGAACTTAGGGGTAAGCTCTCAATATAATAGTCTTGAGAAAGCAAGAGCAATGGGGTTTAAGGTGCCAGAGACAGCAAAATTAGTAGATTCCATAGAAGCGGTTTTCGAGTTTATTAACTTTTGGGATACTGCACGGCATAATTTACCTTACGAAACAGATGGTGTTGTCGTAAAGGTCAACAGTTTGTTTCAGCAAGAAGAATTGGGCTATACTTCTAAAGCACCACGTTGGGCAATGGCCTATAAGTTTAAGGCAGAGCAAGTCTCAACAGTATTAAATTCAATTTCCTATCAAGTAGGACGTACAGGTGCGATTACCCCAGTGGCAAATCTTGAGCCAGTAGAATTGGCGGGAACCACTGTGAAAAGGGCGTCTTTACATAATGCAGATCAAATTGCAAAGTTAGATATAAGAGTAAACGATACTGTTTTTGTAGAAAAAGGAGGGGAGATTATTCCTAAAATTATAGCTGTTGATTTAGCTAATCGGCCAGAGCATGCTATGGCTACAGAGTATATATCGAACTGTCCTGATCCAGAATGTAATACCGTATTGGTTAGGATCGAAGGGGAGGCTAAGCACTATTGTCCTAATTATAATGGCTGTAAAACTCAGGTTATAGGGCGTATTCAGCATTATATCTCTAGAAAAGCTATGGATATTGAAGGCTTAGGTGGAGAGACTGTTGCGCTTTTGGTAAAAGAAGGTTTAATAGCTAATTATTCCGATTTGTATGAGTTAACAGTAGCAGAATTAATGCCATTAGATCGGATGGCAGAGAAAAGTGCAGAGAACTTGGTAAAAGGGGTAGCTGCTTCTAAAAAAATTCCTTTTGAGAGTGTGTTATTTGCTTTAGGGATTCGTTTTGTAGGGGAAACGGTGGCAAAAAAATTAGCGAAGCACTATAAAACTATAGATGCTTTAGCAGAAGCATCTATAGAGCATTTAGAACAAGTAGATGAAATAGGTGTGAAAATAGCCAAAAGTGTAGTGGCCTTTTTTGCTAACGCGGCTAATATTGAAACGATTCAAAGGTTAAAAATGTTCGGTGTGCAATTAGAAGTTTCAGCAGATGAATTAGCATATCAAACCAATAAATTAAAAGGGCTGTCTTTTGTTGTTTCTGGCGTTTTTGAAAGCGTATCGCGTACAGAGTTAAAAAAAATAATTGAAGATAACGGTGGTAAAAATGCGTCTTCCATTTCATCTAAAACGTCTTATGTTATAGCAGGTGATAAAATGGGGCCGAGTAAAAAGGAAAAGGCTGAAAAATTAGGTGTGCCTTTAATGTCTGAAAAGCAATTTTTTGATAAGTTTTTGATTTAGAGTAAGATAAAACAATGGCTTTTTAAGCTTTTTTGGAGATGAAACAATGAATTTATGCTCTTTTATGAGTAGTGTTATTTGTGTTTTATGAGTGTTGTTTTTGGAATAACATAGTGTTTGCTGTTCTTTTAACGATGTATTTAAAGAAAAAAACGTTAAAAAATTAAGATTTATGTAAAATCAAATAAATGGTTAAGAGGTAATCTTTTTTTCAATACATTTGGGATCCTCCCCAAATGTGTGAAATGAGTATTGATAGATTTAAGTTGATTAAAGGAGCTGTAATTTTTCTAGTGACTTTGTTTGTTGTGAGTGTTTTGCTAGATTATCCCTTAATTTCTGGTATTTCCAAAGCAATTATATTTCCTGTTTTTTTGTATTTGTATTTTACAGAAGTAGAAATTAAGAGTAAGTTTTTTATAGGGTTTTTGTTGGTGTTTTCTATTGAAGGCGTTTATGCTGTAATAAAGATATTACAATCTATAGTATACTCATGTGTAGGAAGTATGCCATATGTAATCGCCTACTTATGTCTTATCACTTATATGATTAGAGATCTGAATTTAAAAAAGCTATTAAGGCGTTTTAAGTATTATCTATTGATTTTAGGGGTGTTTAATATTTATATTGTTTTTACGCTTAATCAAATGATTTTAGATGGGGATTCTTTAAAAGTCTACTCTTTAGGCTTTCTATTTGAAAGTATTTACAATTTATCTGTACTATTATTACTTTCATTTTCTTTGCTCAATTATTTGTATCATGATGCAAGAGCAGACTTTTTGCTGTTTTTAGCGAGTATGTGTATTGTTTTTTCAGAAATGGTACAAGTTGCTTATATTTTTATTTCTGCAGATTATGTTTTTAATGTCGTTTATTCTTTACTATTAATTGCAGGGTTTTATTTTGTTTATATGTATATAGAAACTAAAATACACCAATGTAAAAATAAACAAACCTTATCTACTTAATCTATAATTTTAAAAAAGGAATATCCTTTCTATATAAAAACAGAGTTATACCAGATAAGATAAAAGTTACTACAGCGGTTATAAATAAAACACCACCATCATTTTTTACGACAATGCCTAGTTGGGTAAGGTGCATTATAATAGCACCACTCATAATTCCTAAAGTTAAAATAGCGCCACTCCAAACCGTTTTTGGAATTAAGAGTAGAATACCAGCAATAAGTTCTAAAACACCAATGCCAATACGACCAAAAGGTTCTAAGTTTACTTGTTCAAAAATATAAACACTGTCAGGGTGTGCTGTAAATTTAAAACGCAATGTCTGTATTAATATTATAGCTATAATTAAGCGTAAAATAAATAATAATTTGGATTTCATAAATGTGAGTATCTTATTTTTATAACTATATAGTAGCTATAAAAAAGAATACCTTACACCATGATAGAAGCTCCATTAGCAGTTTTGTTTTTATCATTATCAAAATAAAAATCTATTCGGCCCAGATTAATACCATAGCAGCCCACTTGGTTTACAAGAACATTCTTACCTTCAATATTTTGAGCAATAGTTGGTTTTGGTAAAAAAGTATGTGTATGGCCACCAATAATTAAATCGATATCTTTGGTCGCTTTGGCTAAGTTGAGATCCGAAATTTTATCTGGATTCTTTTTATAATAATACCCTAAATGAGATAAGCAAATCACAAGATCACAAGATTCATTCTCTTTAAGAATACGTGTCATTTCTTGAGCTGTTTCAATAGGATCTAAGTACACTGTTTCTTTATATAATTTTTTTTCGACCAAACCATGTAGTTGCACCCCTAATCCAAAGACCCCAATTTTAAGTCCGTCTTTAATGAATGTTTTATATGGTTTTACATGCGTATCCATAATGGTATTCTTAAAGTCATAATTCGCAGAGATAAATTGAAATTTAGCATGGGGTAGTTGTGCGAATAAACCATCTATGCCATTATCGAAATCATGATTTCCTATGGTTGCAGCATCATATTTCATTTTAGACATTAATGTGAATTCTAATTCTCCGCCAAAATAATTAAAATAAGGCGTGCCTTGAAAAATATCTCCAGCATCCAAAAGTAAGGTGTTCGGATTTTCCTTACGAATAGACTCTACTAAGCTGGCCCTTCTAGATACCCCTCCTTGATTTGCGTTTCTAGAGGCGTCTGCAGGGAAAGGATCTATATGACTATGGACATCGTTAGTATGAAGGATTGTTATTTTTTTTAGTTTAGAAGCTGTCGCAAAAGATTGTAATCCAAATCCGCCTATGGTTACCATAGCTGTAGCAGCTGTCGATTGTTTTAAGAATGTTCTACGTTTCATAATTATTTGGTTTGGATAAATCTGTCGTCTATAACTGGGTTAATGGTATCTACTTTTTTAAAGTAGTCTATCATGGCATTACGAATTTTATAATCTAAGACATATAAACTGTCATTAGGGTGGAAAAAACGCATTCTATCTCCTCCGTTATATAAGTAATCGTTTGTAGCGATGTAATATGTTTTGTTTCTATCAATAGGCTTATCTTTAATTAAGGCTTTCGAGATATTAAAGTTTTTGTCTAGAGTAAGGTTTATGCCACTTACAGGGTGTGCTGTTTTTGAATGACTCAAATAATGCATCATACTATCAACTTGAGCGCCTTTTAATGCCACAACAACAATACTATTTTCAAAAGGCATAATTTGAAAAGCGGTTCTAGTTGTTATGTTACCCTTAGAAATAATAGAACGAATACCACCATAATTTAATATTGTAGCATCAATATTTTTTCCAGTCCGCTTGTTAAAAATAATGTTTCCTTGTTCAGAAACAATATCGGCCATAAGGTTTCCTATGGCTGTGTTTAAATGGCCATTACTTTTAGAATAAGTTTCTAAAGCATACGAAATAACACCATTCATATCGTCATTTATTTTCTTGCGATAGGGTGTTATTATTTTTTCGAAATCTGGATTAGCCTTAATGGTATCGGAAATAAGTATTCGCTTACCTTCAATTTTACTAAGGTTATAGGGATCTTCTTTACATGCATAAAAAGTAATAGCGATTAAGAAGATAAAAAAAACTTTATTTTTCATAAGATTAAACTTGTTGCGTTTAGGTTAACTATTTAACCGTCTTTTGCTATTTTTGTAGCAAAGCGATAAATATAAATGATTTTAAAAGGATTTAAGGAGAAATCTAATAAAAAGTATATTAATAAAACATTAAAGCAACGGGTTGTTGAAGTTTCAAGCGATAAGGTTGAGCGCCTTGGTGTACTTGTAAGTAGCGCAGAACCAGTAGATTGTGATTTGTTTAAAACTCTGGCGCAGGAATTAAATATAAATGCAAATAAAATTGAAGTTATTGCATTTACAAATGAAAAAAAGGAACAAGCAGTAGATGATGCAGTTCCTTTATTTGACATAAATGATTTGGGGTGGAATGGCTCCGTAAAAAATGAAACATTAAAAAAGTTTTTAAATACAAAATTTGATCTTTTAATTAGCTATTATACAAGCGATAGTATGCCTTTGAAATTATTAACGGTCGCATCAAAATCAACATTTAAAGTAGGGATTTTGCAAATGGATGAACGGTTAAATGATCTTATTTTAAAAACAGCAGTAAACGACTTTAGAACATTTAGACTAGAATTAGTGAAGTATCTTAATATTTTAAATAAAATATAAAAATGAAAACCTCTTTAGTAAATATGAAGAATTCTTTTGTAGGAACAGGAATAGCAATAGTGACCCCTTTTAATAAAGACGCGAGTATAGATCACAAAGCATTAATTGATATTGTAGAATTTAATATCGAAAATGGTATTAATTATATTGTGATTAGTGGTACAACAGGCGAAAGCGCTACCGTAACAAAAGCAGAAAAGGATGCGATTGTTGAAACGGTACAAAAGACAAATAAAGGAAGAGTGCCATTGGTTTTAGGGATAGGCGGAAATAACACAGCGTCTATTATAGCAGAAATTCAAGCAACAGATTTAACACCTTTTGAAGGAATATTATCTGTGTCTCCCTACTATAGTAAACCAACGCAAGAAGGCGTTTATCAACACTTTAAAGCTATTTCAGAGGTGTGTCCAATACCAATTATATTATATAATGTCCCAGGAAGAACAGCTTCAAATATGACACCAGAAACGATATTTCGATTGGCTAGGGACTTCGGAAATATTGTTGCTGTTAAGGAAGCTGGAGGCAATATGAATCAATATTTACAATTATTAAAAGGAAAACCAGACGGTTTTGGAATTATTTCAGGGGACGATGATTTGGCTCTAGGTGTAGCGTTAGCAGGAGGAGATGGTGTTATCTCTGTTATAGGGCAAGCTTTACCAAAACCATTTTCTGAAATGATTCAACTAGGAAGACAAGGTGAAGCCAAAGCAGCTTATGCAATTTATTTTGAATTAATGGAAGCTATAAATCTTATCTTTTCAGAAAATAATCCAGCAGGAATAAAGGCTGTATTAGAAGCGCTGAAACTCTGTAATGATACCGTAAGATTACCTTTGGTGCCTGCGAGCAAAGACTTAAAAGAGAAAGTAAATCAATTTTTAAAAAAGTAACGATTAAATTTAGTTTCTTAAAGACTCATTATTTAAATTAAACCGACACAGGTTCTATTTTTAATAAGAAGCCGTCTAGACGAGAATAATAAGAGACAAAAACGATCAGGCTTTTATCTTTTGAAGATATTAAAACAGTTAAAAGTTAAATATTACTTAATCTCAATCCTAAAGGGCGATGCAAACATTAATTTAGCATAGAAATTATATTTTTAAAATCCATATTAATAGCGTATTTTTGCATCTTGTTGAAAAATTTATGAAAAACAGTTTTTACATCTTATTGCTAATCTTAGTATTTAGTTCATGTAGTCAATATCAAAGAGTCCTTAAATCTGAGGATGTCGGAGAGAAATTTAAAATGGGGGAAGCTCTTTACAATGAAGGAAAGTTTAGCAAAGCCAATAGATTATTCGAACAAATTATACCAAGATATAGAGGGAAGCCTCAAGCAGAAAAATTAATGTTTTTAAATGCAAACGCATCTTATGAAATGGGCGATTACTACATTTCGGGGTATCATTTCGAACGGTTTGTATCAGCTTACCCCAAAAGTGATAAGGTTGAAGAAGCGATGTTTAAAAGTGCTCAAAGTTATTATGAGTTATCTCCTGTATTTTCTAAAGATCAAGAATATACTATTGAAGCTTTAGAAAAGTTACAAGAATTTGTGAATATATATCCAGACTCTAAGTATTTAAACCAAGTTAATACTTTGGTAAAGGAGCTAGAATTTAAATTGGAAAAGAAAGCTTATAGAATTGCTAAGCAATATAACTTAATATCGGATTATAAGGCTTCTATAGCGTCTTTTGATAATTTTATTATAGATTTCCCAGGCTCATCGTTTAGAGAAAAAGCCTTGTTTTATAGATTTGATTCTGCCTACCAATTAGCAATTAAGAGTGTAGAATACAAAAAACAAACACGATTGCAAACCGCAAAATCATACTATAATTCATTTATGAAGACTTATGTGAATTCAGAGTTTTCTGAAGAAGCTAAAGAAATGTATGATAACATTGAACTGCAGTTAGAAAAATACAATACAAAAAGTTAATATAACTATTATGGATTTAAAAAAGATTGATGCTCCTTTAAGTACAACAACGTACAACAGAAATGCAGTAGATGCTCCTACAGATAATATCTACGAAGCTATTTCTGTTATTTCTAGAAGAGCAGAGCAAATCAATTCAGAAATTAAAAAAGAACTTATTGAAAAGTTGGAAGAATTTGCGACTTACAATGATAGTTTGGAAGAAATTTTTGAAAATAAAGAACAGATAGAAGTGTCTAAATTCTACGAGAAATTGCCTAAGCCACATGCTTTGGCTGTTCAAGAATGGTTAGACGATAAAATCTACCACAGAAACACTGAAGCAGATAACTAAGACTAAAATATACTATGTCTATACTAAGTGGCAAGAATATACTGCTAGGTATTAGTGCGGGTATTGCTGCTTATAAAACAGCTTCATTAGTAAGAGAATATATAAAAGCAGGTGCAAACGTAAAAGTTGTTATGACACCTGCTTCTAAAGATTTTGTAACGCCTCTTACGTTATCCACACTATCCAAAAATCCAGTAGAATCTCGTTTTTATAACCAAGAGGATGAGAATGCGATATGGAATAACCATGTAGAGCTCGGGCTTTGGGCAGATTATTTTATAATAGCGCCAGCAACAGCAAATACATTGTCTAAAATGGCAAATGGTATTTGCGATAATTTATTGTTAGCGACCTATCTTTCAGCAAAATGCCCTGTGTATTTTGCTCCTGCAATGGATTTGGATATGTATAAGCACCCTTCAACATTAAAAACATTTAAAACACTAGAAACCTTTGGGAACATTATGATTCCTGCAACCTCAGGAGAATTAGCAAGTGGTTTGGTAGGGCAAGGGCGCTTAGCAGAACCAGAAGATATTGTGTCCTTTATGGAAAAGGATATTTTAGATAAGTTGCCATTTCGAGGAAAGAAAGTAATGATAACAGCAGGCCCTACTTATGAAGCCATAGATCCTGTGCGTTTTATAGGCAATCATTCTAGCGGAAAAATGGGATTTGAAATCGCTAAAGCAGCAGCAAATTTAGGCGCAGAAGTTATTTTAATAACAGGACCAACACATCAAAAAGTAACACACCGTTTAATACAGGTAAAACCTGTAGTAAGTGCTCAAGAGATGTACGAAGTAGCACACGAACATTTTAATAGTGTTCATATCGCTATTCTTTCTGCGGCTGTAGCAGATTATAAACCCAAAGAAGTGTCTCATCATAAAATAAAAAAGAAGGATACAACGTTAACATTAGAGTTAGAAAAAACAAAAGATATCTTAGCCTCTTTAGGCGCTATTAAAAATCAGCAGTTATTGGTTGGTTTTGCCTTAGAAACAAATAACGAATTGGAATTTGCAAAAGGAAAACTAAAAAAGAAGAATTTAGATTTAATTGTCTTAAATTCGTTACAAGATAAAGGAGCTGGTTTTAAAGGTGAAACTAATAAGGTCACTATTATCGATAATAATGATAACGTAACAGCTTATACATTAAAATCTAAAGTTGAAGTTGCTAAGGATTTAATGGGCGAAATAATAACAAAATTAAATGCGTAATATTCTAATTCTTTTTGTGTTGTGCTTTTGCACACTTGGCTTTTCTCAAGAGTTAAATTGTAATGTTATTGTTAATGCGCAATTAACAGGGAATGAAAATAATCAGGTCTTTAAAACATTAGAGAATCAATTAAAGGAATTCATTAATAAGACAAAATGGACTCAGAAAAAAGTCGAACTACAAGAAAGAATAGCATGTAATATCGCAATTAATATACAAGAATATTCAGGAGAGAATTTTAAGGCCTCAATACAAGTACAATCTTCAAGACCGGTATATGGTTCTACATATAGCACTCCAATTTATAATGTTAACGATGAAAATTTCAATTTTAAATACTTAGAGTTTCAAAATCTAGTGTATAATGAAAATCAATTTGAATCTAATTTAATATCAGTATTAGCCTTTCACATCTATATGATATTAGGCTTAGATGCCGAATCTTTTACCGAAAATGGAGGAACACCATATTTTGTTCAAGCACAAAAAATAGCCAATTACTCGCAGCAAGAGAGTTATAAAGGCTGGCAGTTTGAAAATGGTACGCAAAGCAGATTTGAATTGATAGATAATGTATTGTCTCCAACATACAGAGAGTTTAGAACAATAATGTATAAGTACCATAGACTAGGTTTAGATATAATGAGTGATGATGTTAAGAACGGGAAGAATGAAATAGCTAAAGCTCTAATAGCCTTTAAGAAAATGAATGATAGAAGACCAAATTCATATTTATCGCGAGTATTTTTTGATGCCAAAGCCGATGAGATTGAAAGTGTATTTTCTGGAGGGCCTAGTGTAGATATATCTAAGTTAGTAGATGTTTTAAATAGAGTCGCTCCAACTTATTCTAGTAAATGGAGAACGATCAAATTTTAAAAATTACCAGACTAATAAATCTTTAAAAAAAGAAGTAAAACCGATAACCTTCAATAAAAAGATGCTAAGCTCACTATCCATAAAAAATTATGCATTAATAGATTCCCTTCAAGTAAACTTTAATACAGGTTTTACTATTATAACAGGGGAAACTGGAGCAGGAAAATCTATTTTATTAGGAGGACTATCCTTAATATTAGGAAAAAGAGCCGATTTAAGTAGTTTGCGTGATAAGGATGCTAAATGTATTATAGAAGCAACGTTTGATGTTACAAATTATAATCTAGAGGCACTCTATAATGAGAATGATCTTGATTTTGACTCGCAAACAATCATACGACGCGAGATTTTACCTTCAGGAAAGTCTAGAGCATTCATTAACGATACTCCAGTAACTTTAAGTAGTTTGCAACTATTAGGGAAACACTTAATAGATATACATTCGCAGCACGAGACCTTACAACTGGTAGACGATGCTTTTCAATTTCAAGTAATAGACGCATTAGCAGAGAATAAAAAAGGACTTGAGCAATATGCAACAAAGCTTTCATCATACAAAAACCTAAATAAGGAATTAAAAGCTTTAAAGACATTTCAAGCAGAAGCAATAAAAGAACATGATTATAATACTTTTTTGCTTAAAGAGCTTGTAGAAGTTAATTTAAAAGAAAATGAGCTTGAAGACTTGGAGCGTGAGTATGAAATATTAAATAATGTAGAGATGCTTCAAGAAAAATTAACTGAAGCAATACAGTTGATGGGAGAAGAACAAATAGGCATCTTAAATACATTAACAGCATTGAAGAATACACTTCAAAATGCTTCAAATCTATCTATAAATTATAAAGACGTTTTTAGTCGAGTAAATAGTAGTTTAATAGAGTTAGACGATGTTTATGGGGAACTGGAAGGGCTTCAAAGTAATTTAGAGGTAAACCCTAAACGGTTATTGGAAGTCAGTGGAAAGTTGACCAAGCTTAATGATTTAATGCAAAAGCATGTTGTAAGTGACATCTCTGATTTAATTAAAATAAGAGAGCAACTTATGCAAAAAGTGTCTGAAACAGAAGGTGTAGATACTAAAATTCAGGAGAAAGAGGCCGCCATAGCAATAGTGAAATCTAAGTTAGATGTCCTAGCAGATAAAATACATAAAAAGCGATTAACAGCTATACCTAGGTTAAAAAATAAGCTTGAAAAAATATTGTCTAATTTAGGGATGCAAAATGCACGTTTTGATATTAGTTTAGAGCCAAAAGAAGTTTATTTCAATAATGGAAAAGCGGAATTATCCTTTCTGTTTTCTGCAAATAAAGGCGGGCAATTTAATCCCTTAAAAAAAGCAGCCTCTGGAGGGGAGTTATCTCGAATAATGCTCGCTATAAAATCTATTTTAACGCAATATATTAACTTACCAACCATAATGTTTGATGAAATAGACACAGGAGTTTCTGGCGAAATTTCTAATAAAATGGGAGATATTATGGCGCAAATGAGCAGTACTACGCAAGTGTTTAGTATAACACATTTGCCGCAAATAGCAGCCAAAGGGCATACACATTTTAAAGTGTATAAAGAAGATGTAAAGAACATAACAGTTACAAATTTAGTAAAACTGAATCAAGAAGAACGTGTGATGGAAATTGCAAAAATGCTGGGAGGAACCGATTTATCTAGTTCAGCTATAGCACATGCTAAACAGTTACTAAACTAGAAAAACAAAGTTTAAACTAAAAAAAGAGAAAGTTTTATAACTTTGGAAACAAAAAATAATAAAACAAACCATATACTTATCAATTAAATATAACATAATATGTCATATAATTTACTGAAAGGAAAGAAGGGAATTATTTTTGGAGCACTGGATTCTAATTCTATTGCTTGGAAGACAGCAGAGCGTGTTCACGAAGAAGGCGGTGAATTTGTATTAACAAATGCACCTATAGCTATGAGAATGGGTCAAATTAATGAACTTGCAGAAAAAACAGGATCTCAAATTATTCCTGCAGACGCAACTTCTGAAGCGGATTTAAACAATCTTGTAGAAAAAGCTATGGAAATCTTAGGAGGTAAAATCGATTTTGTATTGCACTCTATAGGAATGTCTGTAAACGTGCGTAAAGGGAGAGCATATACCGATCAAAAATACGATTGGACACAAAAAGGAACAGATGTTTCTGCAATGTCTTTTCATAAGGTAATGCAAACACTTTATAAGGCAGATGCAATGAATGAATGGGGGAGTGTAGTGGCTTTAACCTATATGGCTGCCCAACGCGTGTTTCCAGATTATAATGATATGGCAGACAATAAAGCTTACCTAGAAAGTGTAGCACGTAGCTTCGGTTATTTCTTTGGAAGAGATAAAAAAGTACGTGTAAATACAATTTCTCAATCTCCAACACCAACTACCGCAGGGCAAGGAGTAAAAGGTTTTGACGGTTTTATTTCTTATGCAGATAAAATGTCTCCATTAGGAAATGCAACAGCATTAGATTGCGCAAACTATACCGTAACTTTATTTAGTGATTTAACAAAACGCGTTACATTACAAAATTTATATAATGATGGTGGTTTTAGCAATATGGGAGTTAGCGATGCTGTGATGGATGCCTTTGTAGCGGCTCAAGAATAATAAAACTTAAGAATTTAAATATAAAAAAAGCCTCAAAACGGTTACCGTTTTGAGGCTTTTTTTACACAAAAAAAATAATAAATTATTGCTGTTTTAACGTTTTTTTTTATTCTTTATCGAATTTTAAATAGGTATTCTGTAATGATGAATTAATGTTATATATTGTTAAATAATATTAATATCTGTTTTAAATGTTTTATAAAGCTACTGTATTTGTATTTTTTGTGTTAATTTTCAATTCGTTAAAAGCTCAGGTTAGTTTTGCAGAAGCATCTACTTCTTTAGGTTTAGGAACTTCTTGTGGAGACACTCCAATTGGAAATGGAATTACTTTTTTTGATTATAATGGCGATGGGTGGGATGATATAACATTACCAACCGAGTCAGGACAGCCATTACGTTTTTTTAAAAATGTAAATGGTAGTTTTGTTGAAGAAGTACTTAATATACCGAGTAACAATTTTCAGAACAAACAAGTAAATTGGGTTGATTTTGATAATGACGGCGATCAAGATTTATATGTTACTAGCAATATTAGTGGCAATAGACTTTATCAAAACGACGGGAATCTTAATTTTACAGATATTACAGTTGTGTCTCAATTACCAATAGCGAATATCGCAACGTATGGCGCTTCATGGGGCGATTATAATAGAGATGGCTTTTTAGATGTATTCTTAAGTAATAGAGATGTTAACGAGTCTATTCCAAACTATTTGTATAAAAATAATGGCGATGGTACCTTTGAAAATGTTAGTGAGGAAGCAGGGCTTTTAACTGTAAGTGATTTGTCTTTTTGTGCTGCTTTTTTTGATTTTAATAATGATGGATGGCAAGACATTTACGTCTCTAATGATAGAATAGAAAATAAAAATGTACTCTATAAAAATAATGGCGATGGAACGTTTATAGATGTTAGCCTTTCTTCTAATACAGACTTGGCAATAGATGCTATGTCTGTAACCGTAGACGACTATAATAATGATGGTTGGTTAGATATTTATGTTACTAATACGCCATCAGGCAATGTCTTTTTAAAAAACAATGGTAATGAAACTTTTAGTAATGTGGCAATTAGTAATGGAACCACATTTAATAGTGTTGCTTGGGGAGCTGTTTTTTTAGATGCAGAAAATGATATGGATTTAGACTTATATGTAAGCGGTTTATTTACGGGGTCCAATCCAAATTTATTATCCGCTGCATTCTATGAAAATGATGGTTCAGGAACATTTTCGTTACTCAATTCTAGTTTTAATAACGATACAAGAGAAAGTTATTCTAATGCTATTGGCGATATTAATAATGATGGTTTGCCAGAAATAATAGTTAGTAATGCCAATGATGAAAATGTGTTTATTTGGAAGAATGAAACAGTCACAACCAACAATTGGCTTAAAGTGAAATTGCAAGGGGTACACAGTAATAGAGATGGGATAGGGTCTTTTATAGAAATCTCAATTAATGGGAGTAAGCAATATCGGTATACTTTATGTGGCGAAGGCTATTTAGGTCAAAACTCAGGGACAGAGATTTTTGGCTTAGGGAGTAATGACAATGTAGATTATATAAAAGTAAACTGGTTAAGTGGTATTGAAGATGTTTTTTATAATGTAACAGGGAATCAAGTGTTAAATATAGTAGAAGGTACAGGAACTTTAGGGGTTTATCAATTTACTCAAGAGAATACAGTTGCTATATTTCCAAATCCAGTAGCAGATATATTGTTTCTTAACTTAAATACTAAAATAAACAATGCTGTAATATATAATTCATTAGGAGTAGAAATTATAAATAGCCTTTCTAATGCGTCTTTATCTTATGGTATAAATGTTTCAAAACTACCTCAAGGTGTGTATTATATTAAATTATTTAAGGAGCAGGAAGACGATAGTATTCATAAGTTTATAAAAAAATGAGACATTATAAACCCTAAAAAACCTCTAAATAACTTTATTTTAGAGGTTTTTTTAGGGTTTATATTAACTATTACAATGAAGGAGTTGTAGTATTAGACCTAATAAAATCTGTTATAAGATAACTAATAAGTTTACCTATTTGGGAGGCGTTTTTTTTTGAAGGAGCAGCTTCGCATATATGTAAATAACAAGCGTTATGTTGGTTTCCGAAAAAGTGAACGAATTGTCTAGCCTTATTTACAGAAAAACCGCTGGGTGTTTTAGCACTGCTTTTTATATTCTCAATAGCATCACAATCTATTTCTATACCAAAAGGTTTATGTGAGATGTGTTTTAAAGCACGTTTCATCTCTGCTTTGAATTTTAATTCTTTTCTTACTTCTATAGCTTCATAGCTGTTATAATCTAAAGATTTTTCAGAGGCAAAGGTATTGAGTATCGCTTGGGAAGTATAGTTTTCATGTAAACCAAAAACAAAATACTTGGCTAAAAACCCTTCTGTATGTGCATAGGAAAAGCCATTTCCGCTATGTCTGCCTTCTGTTGCTCTAAAATCGGTATGTGCATCAAAATTTATAGCATTAATGGGGCGTTTTAATGCTAAAGAGGCTCCCTTTAAGTTTCCATAAGCATTATTATGACCGCCTCCAATTATTATAGGGGTTTTTCCAGAACTAACAATTTTAAAGACAAGATCACTAACTTCTTTGTCAATAAGTTCAACGAGTTTTCTGGCTTTTTGTATGTCTTTAATGTTATTTTGATCTAGTTTAGATAAAATATTTAGGGATTCTTCAAAATCTAAATGCCCTAAAATTAAGACTTCATTTGCATGTGTAAAGGCATTACTTTGTAGGTTTAACAAAATTTTAATTGTAGCATTCCAAGCACCTAAAGTTCCTGAATTACCGTGGTTTGCGAACACTCCGATGTCTTCAGGTAGGCCGAAAATAACATACTTGACGTCTAAATTTTTAACAGTTTCGTATATGTTAATGGTTGATTCTAATAAGTGAATATGTTCACCAAATTTGGATTCTCCTTTACGTTTGTGAAGTATTTTTTTTACTTTCGGGCGGTCAAGTAAAACAAGTTTATCCATATTGAGTTTTAAAGTTGGTTTAAATTTGAATAAAATTACAGTTTTATTTATTTAAAACATTAAAAAATAATTTAAAATAATAACAATAAAAATATAGGATAAATCAGATTCTATAAAAACAAAAAATTATGACAAATAAGACAAAGGGTATTGGTTTAAAAGTAGCTTTAGGTATTGCAGTTGTACTATTTATTGGTGCAGCAATTTTTTCTACATCTTTCTATAGGTTATATAAAGAAAAACAAGAGTCGGAAAAACAACTTACTGAAGAGAAAGCCTCTCTTATGAAAGACCTTACAAATATAAATGCTAAATACACAGAAGCATTAGACGAAAACGCTATCGTAAATCAGGATTTGGTAGATGCTCAAACGCGTATTCAAGGATTGATTGATTCTTTAAGTATATCAGAATCAAACATAAAAAGTTTATGGAGATACAAAAAGAAATATTTATCTCTTCAAAAAGAAATGGGCATTTTATTAGCCGAAAATGAGAAGCTTAGAATTGAAAAGGATTCGTTAGCAATATCTTTAGATAGTACACAAATACAATTGGAAGAGCGTACAATGTTTACAGATTCTCTTTTAGTACAAAATACAGCTTTAGCAACTGTAGTAGAAAATGCATCTGTATTAAGTACAGTGAACTTAAAAGGATTTGGAGTTATAGAACGTACTTCAGGAAAATTAATTCCTACCGAAAGAGCAAAACGTAGTGATAAGATTAGAATATGCTATACCGTAGCTAAAAATAAATTAGTAAAAGCTGGTGATCAAGAATTATATGTACAGGTTGTAGATCCCAAAGGCGATATATTAGGTGCTAATGATCAAATAATTTATGGAGGTGAAAGACTTAGTTATAGTATAATAAGTAAGTTTAATTATGAAAATAGTAATCTAGACGTTTGTGAATTCATTAATAAAAAAGGGAAAAAAGAATTTGAGAAAGGAAACTATAAAATAAATGTATATAACGGTAAAGAATTAGTTTCTACCACTCAGTTTACTCTAAAATAATAGCGCGCATAGATTTTATGTAGTGTTAATTAATTATCCATTTATAAAAAACCTAAAAGTAAGTGCTATTACTTTTGGGTTTTTTTATTGACGCGAAATCCTACATAAAGTCATCTAATATTTCATATAGCCTTTTGGATTCATTGTTTTAAAACGATACTTACAGAAACAGCTGCTTTGGCTTTCTTTTAAAACTAATAGAATTTTTTTATTTGAATTGCTGCCATAAAACAACTTTCTTAATATAATTACAAAGGCGATTAGTAGCTTTATTTATAAAGCGATACTGTATTGAAAGGGGACTTAAATTAAAGTTAGAGACATGCTCCGTTTATAATAACTTGATCGATGTGATTATCTCCAAAAGCATACGGTAAGTAATTATAACTAGGGCTCTTTTTTGTAATGATAAGGTTCGCTTTTTTACCTTTAGTAATACTACCATACTCATTTGAAATACCCATAGCATAAGCACCGTTAAGAGTTGCGGCGTTTATGGCTTCTTCAGGCGTTAATTTCATTTTTATGCAAGCAGTACTTACTACAAAATTCATATTGCCAGAAGGCGTAGAGCCCGGGTTGTAGTCTGTTGCTAAAGCTAAAGGAAGCCCTGCATTTATAATTTGTCTTCCAGGAGTATAAGGAATACTAAGAAAAAAGGAGCATGAAGGGAGTGCTACAGGCATAGTATCGCTATTTTTTAGCGCATCAATATCTTCAGTATTCAGTTCTTCTAAATGGTCTACACTTAATGCGTTGTGTTTTACCGCTAGAGCAATACCTCCAAACGCATTAAATTGATTAACATGTATTTTAGGAATTAAATGATACTGCTTGGCAGCAGACAATATTTGCTCGGTGTCTTCAAGAGAAAAATAGCCTTTTTCACAAAAAATATCTATATAATCTGCTAATTGGTGTTTTGCTATATGCGGTAGCATATCTTTTATTATAAGATCCAGATACCCTTGTTTATTGTCTTTAAAAATTTTAGGTAAAGCATGTGCGCCCAAAAATGTAGCTTTTACTTTTAAAGGAAATTCCTGTTGTATCCTTTTTATAACACGAAGCATTTTTAGTTCAGCTTCTGTTGTTAAGCCATAGCCAGATTTTATTTCGATGGCTCCTGTACCCAATTGCATTACATTTTTAACACGTTTTATAGATTGTTCGTATAGTTTGTCTTCACTCGTGTTTTGCAAAGTTTCTGCACTATTTAAAATGCCTCCTCCTCGTTTTGCGATTTCTTCATAGCTTAAACCATTAATACGGTCAACGAATTCTTGTTCTCTATTACCAGCATATACTATGTGAGTATGTGAATCACACCATGCGGGTAAAACTATTTTTCCTGTAGCATCAATAACTTTATCTGCGGTAATCCCTTTACAAGCATCCATTGCCCCAAAATCTACAATTGTATCCTGCTCTATTAAAAGGTATGCATTTTTAAGACTAGGAAGCGTTTTCATAGCATTTCCAGAAACTTTTAAAATTCCAGAGTCTCTAATTTGTAGTAATTCTTTTATGTTGGTTATTAATATAGACATGTTAAGTTCTGTAAAACGTGATTAAGGGTATAAATTTAGGAACAAAAATTTAGAAAAAAGAAGTAACTAACAATAATAAAAAAGGGGGTGATATAAACTTAAGTCAAAACAAGTCGCTTTTTAGAAGTAAAAGCCATCTTGAGAAAAGTCAGTATTGTAAATGTTTATTGCAACAAAAAGCATTGTTAGGATACCAATTAAGCTAATTACCCAATTGAATTTTCTTATAATTAATCTGGAAACTAAGTAAGCAAACAAGGTGGTAATTCCAATAATAGCGGGTATCCATTTTATAATAACCGAGGCCATTCCGGCTCCAGAATAATCTGCGCTAAAAGAAATGCTACACGTTACAATTTCAAAAAGTATTATAATGGCGATATTGAATTTTGGAGCGTTTAAAGTCTGAATCATAAGTACAAGAAATAATAGGGTTACTAGAGTAAAGTGAAAAAGAAAGCTATTCTATTAATTTATTAAAATAATTAAGACTGTTGTTTGTCTATTAAGGTTCGTAATTTTTTTTCGAAAAGCACATAAAACATATTAGCTTTAGGGTCCACAATTTCTTGTTTTCTATTTACTAAAAATACTTTAACTAGCGGGCGTACAAATAAAGTTTCTTTGGATTCTTTAGGGAATTTGAATCGGTATTCGTTATTGTTAGCTAGTCCATAACGTTTTAATATATTCGATTGTTTTTTATTAGAAATAGAATCGATGTTAATTGCTAAAAAATCAATTTTAGGATATTTTAGTTCGAGTTCTTTTATTTTTTTATGAGAAGTGATAATATGATTTCGATTTTGTTCCGTCCAAAAATAAATAACTGTAGGTTTTTTTATTAAGGTTGCAAGATCTATTTCTTCATTATTTATATTCAATAAAGGTATTGAAGGAATTTTCTGACCAGGCTTTAGGTTTTTATAAGAATTTATAACATTATTTGCCTTAGTAATAAGTTCTTGATTTGAACATTTTTCTTTAAAAGATTTAAATAGTTCATCATAACCCTTGGTATCTTTTGAAACATCAATAAATTTTATAATGGTATGATACAATAAATTGTTTTTGATATCTTCTTCACTATTAAAATAGTTATCAATAGCGGTTAATTTATCCATATTATAATCTATAGAGTGTTTATTGTAATTGCCATCTATAGAATGTTTAAGATGCTCTTCATACCCGATGTTATCTATATGGCATTTTAAAAAAATGCTATAGGGTTCATAGCCTTTTAACATGTCATCACAATAATTAATGTTCTTTCTATAATCATAAAAATTGTCTGACAAATTATTGAATATTTCCATTTTAGTCTTGCTGTAATGCGCAAAAGGGTAAAATTCTTTATAGGTATAGTATTTATAATTAATATTAGCCTTTGCTATTTTAAAAAATAACGCTGACGTTTTATTTTTTTGTATAAACTTTTTTAATTTGCGAAGGCTTTCATTTCGTATGGCGTTGATTTTCTTTTCAAAAGGAACCGGGTCTAATTGACAAGTTTTCAACATCTTTTTATTTAAATCTTCTTTTTCATTTTCAAGAAACATATCCATTAGATAATTGTTTTCTTTAGCACCTCTTTTTCCTGTATAAACAAGCGATTCGTCAAAATCTAAGGTGTTTAATCGTAAGAGTAAACTATCATTAGGTTGTAAAAGAATGAATTGGTATTCTTTACCGTAAAAGAACTTATATAAACCAGCTTTTACATTTGTAAATTTATAAGAAAAGCTATCGTTATGATCTAAAGGAATAGAATCAAGGGTTGCGTTATTTTTTTTTAATACTATGAAATTTGAATCTGGATTTGGATTAATTATTTTGCCACCTATATACGCATGATTGTTTTTATTTTCTTTAATAGGCTTCTTACACGTAATAAGTGATAACGAGACTATTAACAATATGTAAAATGATTTAAAATTCATTTCGTATTCTATAGGATAAATGTGAGTTAGTAAAACAAAAATATGTTTTGAATCTTTGGGTTGATGTTAATGCGTTGTTAAATTGAATAAAAACTTTAATAAATTGATTAAAACACTATATAAAAGTAAGCTACGTTATAGTTTAAGTTGTTTTTTGCTGTTTATTTGAGGTATTATTATAAAGCCGATTTGTATCGGCTTTTTGGAAGTAATTTTTTACTTTTGCAAAAAAATAAAACAGCAGTAATGTTATCAGTTTCAAACCTATCAGTACAATTCGGTAAACGTGTACTTTTTGACGAAGTAAATACAACGTTCAACAATGGCAATTGTTATGGAATAATAGGTGCCAATGGTGCCGGAAAATCCACATTCTTAAAAATAATATCTGGTAAGATGGATCCTACCTCAGGACACGTACATTTGGAGGCAGGAAAACGGATGTCTGTATTAGAGCAGAATCACAATAAACACGATGAGGATACGGTATTAGAAACGGTAATAAAAGGCAATCAACCTTTGTTTAAGATTAAATCTGAAATTGATGCACTTTATGCAGATTATACCGATGAGAATGCAGAGAAAATAGGGGAACTTCAAGTACAGTTTGAAGAAATGAATGGTTGGAATGCAGATAGTGATGCTGCAGCAATGTTATCTAACTTAGGGATAAAGGAAGAATTGCATTATACCTTAATGGCCGATTTAGATGGTAAACAAAAAGTACGTGTTTTATTAGCACAAGCCCTTTTTGGAAATCCAGATGTTTTAATTATGGATGAGCCTACCAATGATTTGGATTATGAAACTATAGGTTGGTTAGAGCATTTTTTAGCCAATTATGATAATTGTGTTATAGTAGTATCTCACGATAGACATTTTTTAGATGCCGTTTGTACACATATTAGTGATATAGATTTTGGGAAAATTAATCATTTTTCTGGGAATTACACATTCTGGTATGAATCTTCTCAATTGGCAGCAAGACAACGTTCTCAACAAAATAAGAAAGCCGAAGAAAAGAAAAAGGAACTCGAAGAGTTTATCCGTCGTTTTTCAGCAAATGTTGCAAAAAGTAAGCAGGCAACAAGTAGAAAAAAAATGATAGATAAGTTAAATATAGATGAAATTAAACCCACATCACGTCGTTATCCAGCGATTATATTTGAACGCGATAGAGAAGCAGGAGATCAAATATTAAATGTGGAAGGTTTAACGGCGTCTATAGAAGGAGAGGTACTGTTTAAAGACATAGATTTGAACTTAAACAAAGGCGATAAAGTGGTCTTGTTCTCAAGAGATTCTAGAGCGACAACAGCTTTTTATCAAATCTTGAATAGTAAAGAGAAAGCAGATGCTGGTAAATTTGCTTGGGGAGTTACAACTACACAGTCATATTTGCCTTTAGATAACAGTGAGTTTTTCGATAATGATCTGACTTTAATCGATTGGTTACGTCAATGGGCTAAGACAGAAGAAGAGCGTGAAGAAGTAAATATTCGCGGGTTTTTGGGGAAAATGATTTTTAGTGGAGAAGAGGCATTTAAAAAATCTACAGTATTATCTGGAGGAGAAAAAGTACGTTGTATGTTATCACGTATGATGATGACTAGAGCCAATGTACTTCAGTTAGACGAGCCAACAAATCACCTAGATTTAGAGAGTATTACAGCTTTTAATAATTCGCTAAAGAATTTTAAAGGAACGGTGTTGTTTTCTACCCACGATCATGAGTTTGCACAAACTGTAGCTAATAGAGTCGTAGAGTTAACGCCTAATGGTGTTATAGATAGGTTTACTACTTTTGATGATTATATGCAAGATCCAAAGATTAAAGCATTAAGAGAAAAAATGTATACCATATAAAGCGTTGTATATTTATCATTTAGGCTAATAGAATTAAAAATTTAAAAAAGGATCAGAATTTAAATTCTGATCCTTTTTTTTAATTAAAGTGTTTAGAAATTATATACCTCATTCATTGACTTCCATTTCAGAGCGTACATGCTCAACAATAACTGTAGCCTTGTCTGCTTCATTTTTGTGAACATAAATTTCTGGTAAGCCTGGTAATGTAGCACCAAAACCAGCAAGTCTCCCAGATTCAGTTTCATCTTTTACTACAGGATTTATGCCAATCTCTTCCAAGCGTTGTATTATTAACTGAACAACAATAGAATTACCTGTATATACTTTTATATAATTAGAATCTGTCATCTGTTATTTGTATTAAAGGTTACTCTTAAATATACGAAAAAAATAGTGAAAAATTACAGTTTATAGAACGGTTTAATGCGTTAAAGTTATGTGAATAAGGGGCTTTGAAACTGCTTTTTGTACTATAAAAATGAGATAAATTTATAATATTATAACGTGTGCTAATATTAAAAAAGAGAAACTTATTAGAATAGAAAAGCCTCTTTGAAAACTCAAAAAGGCTTACTTTTATTATGCTTAAATAATTATTTGTTATGCTGATTAATAGTGTTTATTTGAAGTATTTATACAAGCTATTAATGCCAAATCCAATAAGTGCAATAGAGAGGATTAGTCTTAGGTTACTATAATTGGCCTCAGTAAAAAAATGACTGTAAAGTCTATATGCTCCAAACCCTATAAATACAAAACCTAATACTAAGCTTAAGGTGTTTTTATGCTTTTGTGCTGCTTCGTCCATAGTTATTACCTTAATTCAGCTCCAAGTTTATTTTCAAAGTTAGCTTGTAATTTGTTCATGATTTTATCAACGACTTTGTCTGTTAATGTTTTACGTTCGTCTTGAAATGTAAAACTTACAGCATAACTTTTCTTTCCTTTAGGAAGGTTTTTGCCTTGATAGACATCAAATAAACTAATGTTTTTAAGCAATTGTTTTTCTGTTTGTTTTGCAATAAGATGTATTTGTTCAAAAGTAACCTGATCATCCAATAATAACGCAAAATCACGCCTTACCTCGGGATATTTAGGGATTGCTTTGAATGTAATGCTATTATGTTTAGCAACCTCTATAATATTATCCCAGTTAAAATCGGCATAACAGACCTCTTGAGTTATTCCAAAGTGTTTTAAAATAGAGTTTTTTACCATACCAAAAGCAACAAGTGATCTTTTACCTTGCTCAAATTGTTGCCCTTCACTAAAAATATCATTTTTAATAGGAGCTGCTTTGTAGCGGCTAATGCCTAAACGTTCTAAAAGGGCTATAATCGTTCCTTTTAAAAAGAAGAAATCACTTTTAGAAGGTGTCATACTCCAGCTTTCTTTCGTTTTGTTTCCTGTAGTAAAAAGTGTTAAGTGTTTGTATTCTTCTCGTGTATCGTTATAATTATGATAGGTTTTACCAAATTCGAAGAACTTTAAATCACTATTTCTTCTATTAATATTGTGTACTACAGCTTCTAAACCAGAAAATAATAAGGACTGTCTCATAACGGAGAGGTCGTTACTTAAAGGGTTTAGCATCGTAATATTATGTTCGTCTTTTAGCTGCTTACTAAGGTTAATATAATTAGGAGTTGTTAATGAGTTACTCATAATTTCATAAAACCCTTGAGAGGCTAATTGATTGCCTACAATGTTTTGCAATTTATAATCTTCAAATCTTGAAGAGTTTGAAATAGAAGCATTTAATTTCGTTGTGGTTTTTATATTATTATATCCGTAAACACGTAATATTTCCTCAATAACATCAGCTTCTCGTTGTACATCATTTCTATAGGCAGGAACTGTTAATCCTAAGCCTGTTTCTGTAACGTTGTTAACTTTAATATCAAGAGAGGATAAAATACTTTTTATAGTTTCCCTTGGGATTTCTTGTCCGATCAATTTATTTACTTTTTCGAAAGTAATATGTACTTGAAAGTCTTTTATTTTATTTGAATAATCATCAGAAATATCACTTGTAATCTCACCACCAGCAACTTCTTGAATTAAAAGTGCAGCACGTTTTAAAGCATATTCTGTAATATTAGGGTCTATTCCGCGTTCAAACCTAAAAGAAGCGTCGGTATTTAAGGCATGACGTTTAGCCGTTTTACGAATACTCACAGGGTTAAAAAAAGCACTTTCTAAAAAGATATTAGTTGTGTGCTCTGAAACGCCAGAATTTAAACCTCCCAAAACGCCAGCGATACAAAGTGGTTTTTGCGCATCACAAATCATTAAGTCGTCCTCATGTAATTCACGCTCAATACCATCTAAAGTTGTAAATTTTGTACCAGCATCTACTGTTTTTACTTCAATCTTATTTCCGGAGATTTTATTAGCATCAAAGGCGTGTAATGGTTGTCCTAACTCATGTAATACGTAGTTTGTTGCATCTACTACATTGTTTACAGGCGTTAATCCAATAGATTTTAAACGGTGTTGTATCCATGTCGGTGATTCTTCAACTTTTATTCCCGAAATAGAAACGCCACAATAACGTGGGGCTAATTTTTTATTTAAAACGTCTACATCAATCTTTAAGGTTCTGCTGTCTACATGAAATGCACTCACTGAAGGTGTGATTAATTCTAAGGTAATATCCTTGTGCTGTAAACCTGCTTTTAAATCACGAGCTGTACCAAAATGACTCATTGCATCGGCTCTATTTGGTGTTAGACCAATTTCAAAAACCTGATCGTTTTCAATATCAAATAATGTAGCGGCAGCAGTACCAACCATAAGGTCTTCAGGGAGTACCATAATCCCATCATGCGATTTTCCTAAACCCAATTCGTCTTCGGCACAAATCATCCCATGACTTTCTTCTCCACGAATCTTACCTTTCTTTATAGTCCAAGCTTCACCTTCTTCAGTGTACAATGTTGTTCCTATTGTGGCAACAGGCACTTTTTGGCCAGCAGCTACATTTGGTGCGCCGCAAACGATTTGTACAGGCGTTTCTTTTCCAATATTAACAGTGGTAACTTTTAAGCGGTCTGCATTTGGGTGCTGTATACAGGTTAATACTTCGCCTACAACAACGCCTTCTAATCCTCCTTTTACACTTTGGTAGGTGTCCAAGCCTTCAACTTCAAGACCAAGATCGGTAAGTAATTCACTTGTTTGTTCTGGTGACCAATCTGTTTTGATAAATTGTTTTAACCAGTTATATGAAATTTTCATCGATAGATGTTTAAGTGTTTTTAAATTGTTAAATACCATCGCCTTATTTTAAGGTATCGGTATTTAAAGACCGCAAATATAAGAATAGTTGAGAGTTCTTGAAATTGAAAAAAGCCTTTTGTTTCAAAAATAGTTGTTAACAGTTTCTTGACCTTTAATTAACCTAAAGATAGCATGTTATCGTTTAATACGAATTAGTTTAGAATCTAAACTGAAAAAGACGGAGTTCTTTTTGAAAATAGGAACTAAATTGCTCGAAAAAATAAAATATAACTAAAAAAACGAAAAATGAAAAACAAATTACTTATTGCGTTGTTGTTATTGTCTGCGATGGGCTTCTCTCAAGTGCCTGCGTATTATAATGATATCGATTTAACGCAAACCGGAGAGGTTTTAAAAAATGATCTTGCCACTAAGGTTATTAGCACGCATACAACCTTTATAAATTATACTCCAGGAGTTTGGAATGCTTTACAACAGGCAGATTTAGACCCCGGTAATGCAAATAAGGTGTTACTTATTTATGGGAGTAATGATACCGATGGTATTGCTAAAACAGATAGAACAAGAGAAAAGTATGACTATGGCGGTAATGTGGGGCTTTGGAATAGGGAGCATGTTTATGCGCGTTCTCTTGGGATGCCTAATTTAGGAAGCTCAGGTCCAGGAAGTGATGCGCACCATATGCGCGCTGCAGACGGCCAAATGAATGGCACAAGAAGCAATCGGAAATTTGCCGATGGTAGTGGAGATTCTGGTATTACATCGCAAGGGTATTTTTATCCAGGAGATGAATGGAAAGGAGATGTTGCTCGTATGATGATGTTTATGTACTTACGTTACGGCGAACGTTGTTTACCGCGAAATGTGGGCGTAGGAAATACTATGGTTAGCGATGCTAATATGATAGATTTATTTTTACAATGGAATGTGGATGACCCTGTAAATGCATTTGAAGATCAAAGGAATGCTGTGATAGTCGAAATTCAAGGCAATAGAAATCCTTTTATTGATAACCCTGCCTTAGCTACCAATATTTGGGGTGGACCACAAGCCGAAGATCGCTTTGGAACAGAAACAGGAGGCAATACAGGAGTAAGCTCAGAGTTATTTATATCTGAGTATATTGAAGGAACGTCTAATAATAAAGCGATAGAAATAGCGAATTACACAGGCGCAGCAGTTAACCTTTCTGAATATGTGATTAAAAGACAAACTAATGGTGCTGGAAGTTGGAGTACAGGGTATGCATTAAGCGGTAGTTTAACAAATGGAAAGGTGTACGTAGTAGCGAATAGTAACGCAACGTCTGCAATAACCTCTAATGCCAATGCAACAACGAGTAACAGTGCCTTAGCTTTTAATGGAAATGATGCTGTTGGATTATTTAAAAATAATGTTTTGATTGATATTGTAGGGACTTATAATGGTGGGAGTTCGAATTTTGCCAAAGACAAAACATTAAGACGAAAAGCTAATATTAGTGTCCCAAATATAACATATATAGCTACCAATTGGGATGTTTTTAATGTTAATACCTTTAGTGGTTTGGGAACACATGTTGTTGAAAATTCCGAAAGTGATTCTACATCAGAATCAATACCTATAAGCTATTGTGAATCTGAAGGCGAAAATTCTAGCTTTGAATATATAGACTTTGTTGGAATAGGAGGCATTTCTAATGAAACAACAACGAACTCAGGCTATGGAAATTTTACTAACCAAATAGGCCATTTACCGTATGGGGCAAATACCATTGTGTTAAGCGTTGGTTTTTCGGGAACACCGTATACAGAGTTTTTAAAAGTATGGATAGATTTTAATAAAAATGGAATATTTGAAACTTTAGAAGAAGTGGTTACAACCAGTACAACAAATACGAGTAATTTATCTTATAATTTCAATGTGCCAAGTACAGCTTTGTCTGGCCATACAAGAATGCGCGTTTCTATGAAATGGGAGCGTGCGCAAACGGCTTGCGAAACTATTTCTTATGGAGAAGTAGAAGATTACACGGTGAATATTGGTGGAGCAGCAAGGCTAATGCTTAATGATTTTAAGTCTGCTGAAAATAGATTGAAGGCAACGCCTTTAGGTTTTGATGCTGCAGTATATACTAAGCGGTCTGATTTAGTTGTAGAAATGCAAGATGATAGAGTTGTAGATTATACGATCTATACTATTACAGGGCTATTTATAACAAATGGCACTTTTAACAAAGTAATGACTATTGATGGTTTGAAATCGGGAGTTTATATTATACATATTAATGATGGGCAACATACGATTCAAAAAAAGATTATTAAGGAATAAAAGAACAGATAATCTCATATTTAAAGCGCAACTTTATGGTTGCGCTTTTTTATTTGTAAGTAATTTGTTGTTTATTCGATTACTCTTAAAAATGTATTATTATGTATAAATTATTATTGTCATTTCTTTTACTAGCTTTAGTCTCTTGTAAAACAGAGACGAAGGCTGAAAATACAACTGAAAAGTTAACTAAAGGGCTTTATAGAGCTGAATTGAAGATCGGTGAAAAGGAACGAATGCCCTTTGTGTTTGAGGTAGAAAACGAAAATAAACTAAAAGTATATAATGCCGAGGAAATAATTGATGTAGATGAAATAACTTATAAAAAGGATTCTGTATTTATAAAAATGCCTGTTTTTGAAGGGTATTTAGTTGCCAAGATTGAAAATGAAGTTTTAAATGGAAATTTTGTAAAAGCAGGATTAAATAGAACAGTTCCTTTTTCTGCCGAAAAAAAAGAGAGTCGTTTTGATATTTCTGGAAAAGCAAAAGCAAATCTTACTGGGCAATGGGAAACTGTTTTTAGTCCAGAAACAGACGATAAATATATTGCTAAAGGTATTTTTACGCAGAAGGGAAATACAGTAACTGGGACATTTAGAACAGAAACAGGCGATTATCGTTTTCTTGAAGGTGTTGTTAATGGAGATAAAATGCAAATGTCTACTTTTGATGGAGCACATGCTTTTCTTTTTACAGCTACGGTTACCGATTCTACTATGAATGGTGTTTTTTATTCCGGAAATCATTGGAAAGAGCCCTTTGTAGCAAAACGAAACCCGACTTACGAATTACCAGATTCAAATGACTTAACATATTTAAAAGAAGGTTACGATAGTTTAGCTTTTACTTTTCCAGATGCCAATGGTAAAGATGTCTCTTTAACAGATGAGCGTTTTAAAAATAAAGTGGTTTTAGTTCAAATTATGGGAACATGGTGTCCTAACTGTTTAGATGAAAGCAAATACTATGCAGAATATTATAAAAATAATAAAGCGAAAGATATAGAAATAGTAGCTTTAGCTTTTGAATATGCAAAAACAGATGAGGCCGCGTTTTCTAAAATTAAACGCTTAGCAGATAGAGTCGGTATTGAATATCCAATATTACTTGCGCAAAAGGGGTCAACGAGTAAAGTTAAAGCGCAAGAGAAATTACCAATGTTAAATCACGTGTTGAGTTATCCTACAACAGTATTTGTGGATAAAACAGGAAAAGTACGTAAAATACATACCGGATTTAATGGTCCAGCAACGGGAGATAAATTTACGGTGTTTAAAACGGAATTCGAAAGTTTTGTTAATAAGCTATTGAATGAATAATACGAAGGGAGCTTCATTTTGTTGATAAAAGTGAATAATTTTTTTTAAACATAATAAAGATATAATATTGAATACTAACCCATAGAAGTGGTAGGATACTTCTTACTTTAAGTTTCGTAAGGTTAAAAATAGCATTTTAACATCTTTTTTCCTACATTTAGATTTTTAATATGCTATTATTAACAAAAAATACTAATCATTAAATTTTAAAAAGTTAAAATGAATGCGCTATATGGTAGATTCTAAATCTATTAATTTTTAATGTATTGATATTTTATAATCCCTAAATAAAAATGATGTCAAAAGAAATTATCAAACCAAGTGGAGTAATATCTTCAGAAGAAGCAAAACAATTAGATGCTGCTTTTGATGAAAGATATAAAGCCGTGTGCAATTGTGTAAAAAAAGAAGACAATCGTTCCTCTTGGTGGTCATTAGAAGATATGCGTAACTTTTTGAATTACGCAGAATATCAAGCTGATAAATTAGGTTACACTATGGATGGTGTGCGTGTATATCAAGGTGTACATGTAAAAGAAGGTTCTACGTCTTTATTTATAGCGCCTACAGGTTATTCTAATGAGGCTGGAGCAGCTAAAACTGCAGGGAAAGGAGATATTCCAAACGGAGATGTTTTAAATGCAGGTAGTGCAGGAAACCCGCCTAGTGCTAAATATCCACAGTAAATTTAGTTTTAATAATTGGAAGAATTTTTAAAACAGAATTATAGTTTTATAACATATAGTGTTGAGGTTATGGCAGCTGTCACGGGTTTGTTTCTTTATAAGAAGTATAAGCTTACAGCGGCCAAATTTTTTGTTTGGTTTCTTGTGTATCTTGTTTTTTGTGATGTATTTGGATTATATGCTAAATATACAACAGGAGATGGTTTTTTAGCTTTTTTAAATGGTACTTGTTTTGAAAAAAACCATTGGTGGTTTACATTGACTTGGTTTGTTGGAGCTATTCTTTTTTTTGTATTCTATTATTATAAGATTTTGAATAATAATAGAGATAAGTTTATTGTAAAATATAGTGGGATTGTTTTTTTAGTAACTTCTGTATTATACATTCTATTTCATTTTCAAGACTTCTTTATCAAGTTTTTTCCTATTATAAGTGTCTTAGGTGCTATTGTGATTTTTATTTGCACCGTCCTTTATTTTATTCAAATTTTACAAAGTGAAGAGATTCTAAGCTTTTATAAATCGTTGAATTTTTATATTAGTGCTGCAATATTAATATGGTGGTTAATAATTACCCCTTTGGTATTTTACGATATTTATTTTGGGAAGTGGGATTTGAATTTTGTGCTTTTAAAATGGCAAATCTATTTGTTTTCTAATGTATTTATGTATTCCGTATTCACTTTTGGTTTAATTTTTTCTACCCCTAATAATGACTAATCTTTTCTTTTTTTTACAACACTTAAAAAGGCCAGTATCCTCTGCCGCCGAACGGTATTTGTTAACTTATATGATTTGCGTATTGTTGATTGTTTGTACGTTAATTATTCTCTTTTTTATTGTGTTTCAAAAACGAAAAAATAAATTAATTCTAGAAAAGATAAGGCAACAGCAAATATTTGAAGAAGCGTTATCGCAAACACAGTTAGAAATACAAGAACAAACCCTTAAAAATATTGGTCAAGAATTACATGATAATGTCGGTCAAATTTTATCTGTAGCTAATATGAATTTGAGTATTCTTAGTATGCAGGTACCTGAGGATATTAAAGAATCTTTTGTAGAAACTAAAGCAGCTGTAAAGGAGGGCTTAAGTGAGTTAAGAGCGCTTTCAAAATCATTAAATAGCGATGTTATAGCTAATAAAGGGGTAAAAGAATCTATCGAAAATGAAGTTAAACGCTTAAATAAGTTGAAGTTATTACCAACAGAGTTTAGTGTTGAAGGGAATGAGCAAGCGTTCAATAAAAATAAAGACAGTATTATCTTATTTCGGATTATTCAAGAGTTTATTTCGAATACAGTAAAGTATGCCGAAGCAACACGATTAGTGATAAAACTAAGCTATCACGAAAAGGGATTAAAGATTATAGCGTCAGACAATGGCAAAGGCTTTGATATCGCGAGTGCTGAAAAAGGATCTGGCCTTATAAATATGCAAAATAGAGCCGCCTTAATAAATACTAGTTATAATTTAAGCTCTAAAAAAGACGAAGGAGTTACGCTAGAATTAAATTACTTATATAAATAAAGGGAGTGCAGTGTTTTTATTGCAACCATTTTAAAATAAGTTTAATGAGTTTTAGTTTGCCTTTGTATGGGGCATATCTAAATGGTAAATCTAGCCAATTTCCTTTTTTTACCACAGCTTTTCTATGTGAGAAGGTATCGAAAGAGAATTTACCATGGTAAGCACCTATACCACTGTTACCAACACCTCCAAATGGTAATTTATGATTAACAAAATGAATGACCGTGTCATTAATTGCACCTCCTCCAAAAGAAAATGTTTGCACTAATTTTTTAGATTTTGAAGCTTGTGTGCTAAATACATATAAAGACAATGGCTTATCGTAAGTTGTGATAATAGTTTCTATTTCAGAATCATTTTCATAAGAAATAACAGGAAGGATAGGACCAAAAATTTCATCTTTCATAACCTCGCTATCCAGTTTAGGCTCATCAATTACAGTAGGAGAGATGTATAAGGTGTTAACATCTGTTTCACCGCCTAGTACACAGTGTTCATCGTGTAACATTTTTTCTAGGCGTTCAAAGTTTTTGCGATTTATAATTCTTGCAAAGTCTTCAGATTGTTTAGGAGTATTGGAATATGCTAATTCAATTTCAGATTTAAAAGCATCGTAAAACTGTTGCTTTACACGCTTATGAATTAAGATATAATCTGGAGCAATACACGTTTGTCCTGCATTTAAAAATTTCCCCCATACAATACGTTTTGCACTTAATTTTATGTTGGCTGTTTCATCAATTATACAAGGGTTTTTACCTCCCAATTCTAAAGTAGTAGGCGTTAAGTGTTCTGCAGCTGCTTTAGCTACTATTTTACCAACAGAAACACTTCCAGTAAAAAAAATATAATCCCAGCGTAGAGAAAGTAATTCTGTAGCAGTAGACACTCCTCCCATGACTACACAGGCGTGTTCGGGTTTAAAAACCGTTTTTATAATTGCATCTATAACTTTAGACGTGTTTGGCGTTAATTCACTTGGTTTTATTACAACCGTGTTTCCCGCTGCAATTGCGGCAATTAAAGGGGTAAGTGCTAACTGGTATGGGTAATTCCATGGTGCAATAGAAAGAACCGTACCATAGGGTTCTGAATATATTTTATCTGAAGAAGGAAAATTTAAAAGCGAAGGCGTAACCCGCTTGGGCTTGGCCCATTTGCCTAATTTATTTATAGTTAAATCTAACTCCGCAATAACTGTTGTTGTTTCGCTAACCACAGATTCAAAAGCAGGCTTTTTGAAATCATTATACAATGCTGAAATAATCTCAGTTTCACGTTTTATTAACTCGGCTTTTAAACGTTTTAAGATCTGTTTTCTAAAGGAAATAGATTTAGTTTCTCCGGTTTTAAAATACGCTTTTTGTGATTTTATTAATTGGGGGATCATATGTCTTAATTGTATATAGCTAGGTGCCTAGTTAGTCTTAATTTATTTCTTTCCTGTAGAAAGATGGGGTATAAATTTAAGAATATATTTAAAATTAATAAGAAAATAAATAAATTGTTATAGCACGTTTTCCTTTGTTTAATTTTTTAGCCACCAAAACCCAATATTCCTAATAAATAAAGTGCTAGGATATTAACTTAAACATGCATCCCAAATGGCGTCACTTGGAAGAGGAGCCGTAATATGTAATTCTATTTTTGAAACAGGATGAATAAAAGTAATATGCCTTGCGTGTAAGTTAATACTGGCGTCTTTGTTACTTCTATTAAAACCGTATTTTAAATCACCTTTTATAGGACTTCCTATGCTGGAGAGTTGTGAGCGTATTTGATGGTGACGCCCCGTTTCTAGGTTTATCTCTAAAAGCGAATAATTGTCTAATGTTTTTAGTGTTTTATAATGAAGAATAGCTTTTTTACTATCAGAAACTTCTTTGATATAAGCTGTAGATTTATTGTTTTTTGGATTCTTTTTTAGCCAATGAATTAACGTGTTAGCCTTTTTAGAAGGTTTATTTTTAACAATTGCCCAATAGGTCTTTGAAATGGCTTTAGATGCAAATAGTTTATTTAAGCGTGGTAAAGCCTTACTCGTTTTTGCAAAAATAACTAAGCCTGTTGTGGGTCTGTCTAATCTATGTACAGTGCCTAAGTAAACATTTCCAGGTTTGTTGTATTTTTCTGCAATATATTCCTTTACAATATCACTAAGTGGTTTATCTCCCGTTTTATCACCTTGAACAATGTCTCCTGCACGTTTGTTAACGACTATAATATGATTGTCTTCATAGATAACCTGTAAATTTGATTTATTAGATAATATTTTTGGCATTTCTTCTATTAAATATATAAAGACAATCTTTTAATGTAAGCGGTATTATTATTCAAAGTAAAAACCTTAATTATAAGTGAATTGTAGTCTTAAAATAAAGAATAGAAATAACTTTTTTAAATGTTTATACTAAAGGTTTTGGCTTAAGTTAAAATCAATATTGTTCAGATTCATTAGGGAAATCACCGTTTTTTATGTCTGTAGAATATTGACTAAAGGCATTTGTCATATCTTCGTACAGGTTCATATATCGACGTAAAAAACGCGGATTGAATTCATGAGTCATTCCAAGCATATCATGAGTTACTAGTACTTGACCATCAACACCTGCACCTGCGCCAATACCAATTACAGGAATGGAAACACTGGCCGCTACTTCTTGTGCTAATTTTGCGGGAATTTTTTCTAGAACGATAGCAAAACACCCTGCTTTTTCTAACATTAAGGCATCTTCTTTAAGTTTAATAGCTTCTTGTTCTTCTTTCGCACGAACAGTATAAGTGCCAAATTTATATATAGATTGTGGAGTTAACCCTAGATGCCCCATTACAGGAATACCTGCATTGAGAATGCGTTTTATAGATTCTTTTACTTCTTTACCGCCTTCCATTTTTACGGCATGACCGCCAGATTCTTTCATAATTCTAATCGCAGAACGCAATGCTTCTTTAGGATCGCTTTGGTAACTTCCAAAAGGAAGATCAACAACAACTAAAGCGCGATCAATAGCTCTTATAACTGATGACGCGTGATATATCATCTGATCTAAAGTAATGGGTAAGGTTGTTTCATGACCAGCCATTACATTACTTGCCGAATCACCAACGAGAATAACATCGATTCCTGCGCCATCAACAATTTTGGCCATTGTATAATCATAAGCCGTTAACATCGATATTTTTTCCTTGTTGGCTTTCATATCAATTAATGACTTTACTGTAACTCTCTTATATTCCTTTTTTGCAACTGACATTTATTGTAATTTAATATAGATTGTAAAAATAGTAAATTAAGTAGATACTGTTAAACTTTTCTTTAAGGCTTAATGCTTGTCTATTTATATTTTAAATTAGTCTAAAAATTAAAGTTATGGTACGTATTGCAGTCTTATTAGTTTTATTGATAACAGGCACAGTTAAAGCTCAGGTTAATATAGATGAGCAAGCAGCTGTTAAAGAAAGAATAGAAACGTTTTTTGATGGTTTTCATAAAGGAGATACAACCCTAATAAAAACAGTGATGATGGGAGCGTTTACAACACAAACTGCTTTCAAAAATGAACAAGGAAAAGATGTTTTGATAACAGAAAACGTGTCAAAACTAATTAAAGCGATTGCAGAAAGGCCTAGCGATCAAAAATGGGATGAGCGTTTATTAGATTTTAAAATACAAGTAGATGGTAATATGGCGCATGTTTGGACGCCTTACGAATTTTGGTTTAATGGTAAATTTAGCCATTGTGGTGTAAATTCATTTCAATTGTTTAAAGACAATGGCTCTTGGAAAATTATTTATTTAATGGATACTAGAAGAAGGGCAGGATGCAATCCTAAATAAAGAGTTTAGCAATCGGCTAAATTTACGCGAATAGCTAAACCACCTTCACTGGTTTCTTTGTATTTTGTATTCATGTCTTTAGCTGTTTCCCACATGGTATCAACCACTTTATCTAAAGGAACTTTTACATTTTTAGGATCTGTTTCTAGTGCTAACTCAGCAGCGTTAATCGCTTTTATAGCTCCCATAGAATTGCGTTCTATGCAAGGAATTTGAACCAAACCTCCAATAGGATCGCAGGTTAAGCCTAAATGATGCTCCATCGCAATTTCAGCAGCAATCAAAACCTGTTCTGGAGAGCCTCCTAATAGTTCGCATAATGCTCCAGCGGCCATTGCCGATGAAACTCCAATTTCTGCTTGGCAGCCCCCCATAGCAGCACTAATAGTAGCTCCTTTTTTAAAGATACTTCCTATTTCTCCAGCGACTAATAAGAACTGTTTGATTTGATTAAAGTTTGCATTATGGTTTTCAATAACTAAATAATACATTAAAACAGAAGGTATAACGCCAGCACTCCCATTAGTAGGAGCAGTAACCACTCTTCCTAGTGAGGCATTTACTTCGTTTACACTAAGTGCAAAACAACTTACCCACTTAAGGATTTGTCGAAATTTAACCTCACTTTGTCTAATGGCTTGCATCCACTCTTGTGGAGTGTTGTAAGGCACTTCTATGGATAAAGAATTGTGCATCATATCATATGCTCTACGACGTACGTTTAACCCTCCAGGTAAGTTTCCTTCTGTATGGCAACCTATGTACATGCATTCAAGCATTGTATCCCAAACACGTTGTAATTCGGAATCGATATCTGTTTCAGGGCGTAGTGATTTTTCATTCTCAAAAACAATTTCTGATATTGATTTGTCTTCGGCCTTACAATAGGCTAATAACTCAGAAGCTTTGTCAATAGGAAAAGGAAAAGCTTGCTTTAACGTTGTTTTTTCTACATTAGTAGTACGGTCTTCTTTAACAACAAAACCACCTCCAATTGAATAAAAGGTTGCGCTGTGTATTTTTTTATTTTCAATATTAAAAGCGTTAAATGTGAGTCCATTGGCATGAAATGGAAGAAAAGAACGGTTGAATATAATATCTTCTTTAAAATTAAAGCTAATGTTTTTTTCTCCGTTTAAAAGCAGCGTATTATGTTCCTTTATATAAGTAATTGTACTGTCAATCGTATCTACAGGAACGGTTTCTGGATCAGCACCAGTTAATCCTAATAGTACAGCAAGGTCAGTTGCATGGCCTTTTCCTGTTAAAGATAGAGAACCATATAGGTCTATTTGTATACGAGAAATAGTATTAAAAACAGCACTAGCTTTTAATTCAAGTAACCAACGCTCGGCAGCTCGCCAAGGCCCTAATGTGTGTGAGCTAGATGGTCCAACACCTATTTTTAACATATCGAAAACTGAGATACATTCCATAAATACAAAACATTTTAGTGCGCCAAATATAGTTTATATTACTAATAGTTTAAATGCTTTTTAGACGAATTAACATCTAATAGTACGTAAAATCATTTTACTTTGCAATATATTTATTGAAATAAAAATAAGTGTTTAAAATGTTAATTTTTAATGATTTTAATGTGTTTTTATGTTAAAAAACGATAGATTTATGATAATAAAACTTATCGTATATAATGAAAACTAACCTATTATTTGTATTTATGGTTTTTCCAGCACTACTGTTAGCTCAAGTAGGAGTGGGAACCACAACACCAGACACCAGTGCGGCGCTAGATGTAACATCTACTTCGGCAGGAATTTTGATTCCCAGACTAACACAAGCTCAAAAAGAAGCTATAGGAACACCTGCAACGGGATTGTTGATTTATCAAACCGACAATATTGCGGGGTTCTATTATTATAATGGGAGTATATGGAAACCATTAAGCGGAGGCGTAGATAATGATTGGACCTTAAATGGGGACGATATGTATAATGCCAATTCTGGAAATATCGGGATTGGAACCATTAGTCCATCTGCCAAAATACACATTGAAAATACAAGTACCTCCGCAACGATACTAAACCAAGATTTTGAAGCAACTTTAAACCCGTTTAGTATGAGTGGAGATGCAGGATGGTTTATACAAGGGACCGCGGTTAATTCAGGAGGGGCTGCTGCAGAATCAGGGAATATAGGAAATAATCAGGAATCAGTTATGGAATATGTTGTAACGGTGCCTACAGGAGAAACAATGCTTAGCTTTTTCTATTCGGTAGATTCGGAATCAACTTTCGATTTTTTTGAGTTTTCTGTAAATGGTAGTGTAGAAGGACAATGGTCTGGTACTGTACCATGGACAAATTTTACATATGATTTTCCAGCAGCAGGAACCTATATGTTACGCTGGCGCTATTTTAAAGATATAACACAAGCTGTGGGAGATGATGCAGCTAGAGTAGATGATATTGTGATAAGGGCAGAAGGCGATGCTGTTATACGAATTGTAGATGGTAATCAAGCAGCAGGAAAGGTTTTAGTAAGTGATGCAAATGGTAACGGGAAATGGGAAACATTAACCACTAATGCGATTGCAGATATTCCTAGTATAGCAACAATAAGTGGAATGGAAATACCAGCATGTAATAGTGTTTCTGTTGGTTCTACAGGAGGCTTTAATGTCGATATAAAAGGAGTAGATACTACGGTGTTTTGGGAGGTAATCGATCTTCAAAACACCGCAGGGCAGATAGCGAATATAGGCGGCCAAAATGTTTTAAAGGCTCCTTTTAGTCCAGAGCGCTTGCAGGTTAGATACAATTTTAATCCGCAGTTACCTTTCGAACCAGAAGGAATGATTTTTTCTGCTAATAACAACAGTGCTTTTCCAGATACTTTTAGTTTAAATTACGCAAACAAATCTGTAAATTCTATAACAATGAATATTACCAGAACAGACAAATTAGGCGATATTTCTGCAAATTGTTGGCAAGGACAATTCTATTTTGATGTGTTTATGACAGTAAATTAAGATTTAAGTAAACCATAGCAATATATAAAGAAAAGGGGGCTGTTAAACAGAAACCCTTTTTTTTAGTTTATGACATCGTGTCAGTTGTTTTTCATTGGCATAATCATTGACTTTAACAAAGAGAGTTTAAAAATAATATTCAACACAAAATAAAAAATAAATTATATACAATTATGAGTAAGATTATTGGAATCGATTTAGGTACAACAAATTCTTGTGTTTCTGTAATGGAAGGTAACGAGCCAGTTGTGATCCCGAACGCAGAAGGTAAACGTACAACACCTTCGGTTATCGCTTTTGTAGAAGGCGGAGAAATTAAAGTTGGAGACCCAGCGAAGAGACAAGCGGTAACTAATCCAACTAAAACTGTGTACTCTATTAAACGTTTTATGGGGAATAAGTACTCTGAGTCTAAAAAAGAAGCAGAACGTGTACCTTATAAAGTAGTAAAAGGAGATAATGATACTCCTCGTGTAGATATCGATGGTCGTTTATATACACCACAAGAATTGTCTGCAATGATCCTTCAAAAAATGAAGAAAACCGCTGAAGATTATTTAGGAACTTCAGTAGCTGAAGCTGTAATTACAGTGCCAGCATATTTTAACGATGCACAACGTCAGGCTACTAAAGAGGCTGGAGAAATTGCAGGTTTAAAAGTACGTCGTATTATCAATGAGCCTACAGCAGCAGCTTTAGCTTATGGAATGGACAAAAAAGGAACAGACCAAAAAATAGTAGTATTCGATTTTGGTGGTGGTACGCATGATGTATCTATCTTAGAATTAGGAGATGGTGTATTTGAAGTATTGGCAACAGATGGAGATACGCATTTAGGAGGAGATGATGTTGATGAGAAAATCATTAACTGGTTAGCAGACGAGTTTAACGCTGAAGAAAGTATGGATTTACGTAAAGATCCAATGTCTTTACAACGTTTAAAAGAAGCTGCCGAAAAAGCTAAAATTGAATTATCAGCTTCAGAACAAACAGAAATTAACTTGCCGTATATTACAGCTACAGCAAGTGGACCAAAACACTTAGTGCGTACACTAACTAGAGCTAAATTTGAACAATTAATAGACGATTTAGTAAAAAGAACAATAGAGCCATGTATGTCTGCTTTAAAAGCAGCAGGTTTATCTAAAAGTGATATTGACGAAGTAATATTAGTTGGAGGATCTACACGTATTCCAGTAGTACAAAAAGCCGTTGAGCAATTTTTTGGAAAAACACCAAGTAAAGGGGTTAATCCAGATGAGGTTGTTTCTTTAGGAGCAGGGATTCAAGGAGGTGTTTTAACAGGAGATGTTAAAGATGTATTGTTATTAGATGTTACGCCTTTATCATTAGGAATCGAAACAATGGGTAACGTGATGACGAAACTTATTGAAGCAAATACAACTATTCCAACGAAAAAATCTCAAGTATTCTCTACAGCAGCTGATAATCAACCATCGGTAGAAATTCACGTGTTACAAGGTGAACGTACTATGGCTGGAGATAACAAAACGATTGGTCGTTTCCATTTAGATGGTATTCCACCAGCACAAAGAGGAACGCCTCAAATTGAAGTCACTTTTGATATTGATGCAAACGGAATAATTAAAGTATCGGCTACCGATAAAGCGACTAATAAAACACAAGATATTCGTATTGAAGCATCTTCTGGTTTAACTGAAGATGAAATTCAGAAAATGAAAGCAGATGCAGAAGCAAATGCAGAAGCAGATGCAAAAGCCGCAGAAAATGCTAAGAAGTTAAATGAAGCAGATTCAATGATTTTCCAAACGGAAAAACAATTGAAAGAATTTGGAGATAAATTATCAGACGATAAAAAACAACCAATAGAAGCAGCTTTAGAAGAGCTTAAAAAAGCATTTGAAGCAAAAGATTTAGCTTTAATCGATCCTGCTTTAGAGAAGATAAACGAAGCTTGGAAAGTGGCTAGTGAAGAAATGTACAAAGCACAACAAGAAGCGCAAGGCGGTGCTCCAGGACCAGATGCTAACGCAGGTGAGCCAGCACAAGCTGAAGGTGACAATGTTGAAGATGTAGATTTCGAAGAAGTGAAGTAAATAATTTGATGTTTTCATAATGAAAAACGCAATCATTAATTTGATTGCGTTTTTTTGTTTAAATTTATTTCAAACAGAATAAATAAATAAGACTTGATTATTATAGTATTTCTGTTATGCATGCATAGTAAATTATTAACTATATTTGTTGGAGAGCTTCTTAAGCGGTAAATCTTTGTTTAATTTATACATTACTAAAATAAATATGACGACTAAACTCACTAACCTTTTAGAGATAAAATATCCCATAATACAAGCACCAATGTTTCTAGTCTCTAATGTTGCGATGGTGACAGAGGCTATGAAAGGAGGTATTGCAGGCTGTATTCCTGCTTTGAATTATAGAACGTTAGACGAATTGCGAACTGCCATACAAGAATTAAAAAAAAATAAAATAGCAGGAGGTGCATTTGGGTTTAATCTAATAGTGAATAAATCTAATTTAAAATATAAAGGACAATTAGATGTGTTATGTGAAGAAGGCTGCGATTTTATAATTACTTCTTTAGGTAGCCCTGAAGAGACTATTAATAAAGCACATAAAGTAGGAATTAAAGTGTTTTGTGATGTTACAGATTTACGATTTGCTCAAAAAGTAGAGCTGTTAGGGGCAGATGCAGCCATTGCGGTAAATAATGAAGCAGGAGGTCATCGTGGCAATTTATCTCCAGAAGAATTAACAACCCTGTTAAAAAGGCATTTAGATATCCCTGTTATTACTGCAGGAGGCGTTGGACGTAAAGCCGATATTGATAGAATGTTAAGTTACGGAGCAGCAGGGGTTTCGGTAGGGAGTCCATTTATAGCATCAATTGAAGCAGGTGTAACAAATGAATATAAGCAAGCTTGCGTAGATTATGGCGCAAAAGATATAGTGATGACAGAGCGTATTTCTGGTACACCTTGTACCGTTATTAACACGCCCTATGTTCAAAAAATAGGGACAAAACAAACTTGGATTGAGCGTGTGTTAAATAAAAACCGAAAATTGAAGAAATGGGTGAAAATGATTCGTTTTTCAATGGGGATGAAAGCTACAGAGAAAGCTGCTAAAAAAGCAACCTACAAAACGGTTTGGGTCGCAGGCCCAAGCATTGAGCATACTAAAGCAATATTATCGGTTAAAGAGATTGTTGCCAAATTGGTGCATTAAACTTTTTTACCTTCATTATAAAAATAAATTACTTTTTGTTTGTAGAATGACCTTTTATTGCTCACTAATCCTTTATTTAAATTAATAAGGATTTTAGTGTAAGCAAATAATCTGCTCCATTTTTTTTGTATATATTGGGATTAGCAATGGTTAAGTGTGATGTATTAAGATGAAATTTGATATAAGTGAAGTGAAATAGGAACCAATAAATAAAGTCGGATTTTACAGCGTAAACTTAAAAAGAGTTATTCTAAATTTAATTATTTGCCAGTAAGTGTTTATTAGGGAATCTATTTACGGGATTGCTTTTTTTGTTATAATAAGATGTCGTAAGTCTTTAATATTTTATTAAAAGTTTAGAAATTTAACTTTAATAAAAGAATTTTAATACCCAAAAATTTAAATATAATACAAGAATAAATGAATGAAATAATGGCTTTTATTAGAGGATTTGGGATTTGGTTTAAGGTTTTAATTTCTGAGTTAGCTAATAATATCATTAGTGTGATATTGGTCACATTGCTCTATTTTATGTTGTGGCATTTTCCACAGACTTTAGATTTATTATTAGTATTAAATCAAAACAGCGCAGAGAGTTTTTGGCAAATATTTACTTTAGAAGTACCTTTGTATTTTTCGTTATTACTTATTATTTCGTTTTTTATATGGAATGCTCCAAAGTACTATTATAGAGATAATTATTCTAAAGTAAAATTTAAGAATGTAATAGGGTTTGTTCCAACGAAGCACTATTCAAAAATTGTAGAAAGTAATCGCTATGCATATAATTGTAAACACCATATACGAAAAGTGCTTCCTCGTATTTTAGGATGTTTAGTGCTTTTTATGTCGGCCTTTGCGATTTTAAATGCCATGGAACTCTTTGGTATTAAAAATAGTTTAGAGAAATCTTTGAATCCATTTAATTCTTTTGCTGTTATAGTTGTAGTTCTAGTTTTATTATTAGAATATAATATTTATCGTTTTGTAAGGAAATGGACTGCTAAAATACCTAATAGAGGTCATGTGTTAGGAGGAATTTTATTCTTGTTGTTTATCTTAATTTTGGGGTTAGGAGCGACAAATAATCAAGCAGAAGATGATTTGGCCTTATTGTTCGTGTCTAATTTATCGTTAGCATTTATTTTCTTTATTATTTCTTTTAATACAAAGGACTTATTTACCGATAATATGAAGCCTTTTTTTTATGGAGGTGTTATTGTATCTAGTTTACTGGTTTTATTGGTTTATATTGTTTTTAATTTTAATCCCAATATAGCAAGAGCTTTAAACCCCTTATCAGTTTTGTTAATTTGTTTAATTGCGTTATATACTATTTCTTTCATATTTGTATTTGGTGGAAAAAAAATGAGGTTTCCCTTGTTCACGTTTGTAACTTTTTTAGGAATTATTATGGCCGAATACAATGCTAAAAATGCTAATTTCGATCATTATTCATTAGATGATGAGGTCTATGGAGAGAATGATAGAATTGCACTAAAAAAATATATTTATAATTGGATTGTAAATCGTAAAAAGGAGATAGCGTTAGCTCAAGAAGGAAGTTATCCTGTTGTTTTCGTTTCTTCAGAAGGCGGAGGATCAAGAGCAGGGTTGTGGGCTTTTTTAATACATAGTTATTTGTCTGAAAAATCAAATAATGCCTATTATAAAAATCATTTATTTTCACTCACTGGAGCTTCAGGTGGAGGTGTTGGTAATGCTTTGTTTTTTGCTACAGCACAACACGCAGCAGCGAATGCTATAAATGTAAGTTACAAAAGTGATCATACTTTTAGTTATAAAGCCAGTAATATCTATTCACAAAACTACCTCTCTTCTTCTATTGTTGGGTTGTTAGGAAGAGATTTTTTTAAAAGCATATTAACATTATTTCCTTTTGATAATAGAGGAGAGCTTTTACAAAATGAATGGCAAATAGCACACCGGGAAGCCTTTCAATTGGAAGAGGGTGAATTGGAAAAAGAAATCTTATCTTATTATTCTAAGAGCGATACTTTAGGATTTGTACCGCCATTGTTATTTATGAACTCATCACATGCTCAAACAGGAAAATATAGTGTTATTAGTCCTGTTGATTTTGGTGATTCTAAGTTGTTTGCTGGGTATTACGATTTCATGAAAAACCTAAGAAAAGTAAAAGGAGAAAACCATTCTGTAAAATTAGTTGAAGCGATGCGTATTAATGCTGCATTTCCTTATTTAACACCAGCAGGAGAAGTGAAAGGTATGGGGTTATTTGGTGATGCAGGCTATTATGATAATATAGGAGGAACAGTAACTAATGGGGTCATTTATACCTTTAGAGAAGTTTTAAATGAAACTCCAGAGTTTAAATCTATTAAAGACAAAATAAATTTAAAAAGTGTCTTAATATATAGTGATTTAGATAGGGAAGAAGGCGACGAACATTTTGTGGCCCCGATTTCACAACTAGGGGCGCCTTTAAAAACGATGATGAATGTAAGGTCTGGACATACTATGGAGCAAATTGCCAAGTTAAATGATATCCCTTTGGCATTACAGCGCACCTATATCGTTCCAAGTACTAAAACGAGTACGATTATACAAAAAAAATTGAGGAGCTTTAAAACTGAACAAAACGATAGTATTAAACCTATTTTACCGTTAGGGCGGTATTTGTCGAGTACGGCAATACAAGCTATTGAAAAGAGTTTAGAATTGAAAGATGTTAAGTATCAATTAGATAATTTATTGTGTTATACAACAATCCCTATGGTTAAAGACAGTATAGAATAGTTAACGAATACGTTAAAGTTTAGACAGCTGTCGCTTTATTTTGTATATTTGTCTTAGTTTAAAAATTAAAGTTATGACTACAGCTGTTAAACATACATTACCTGAGGATAAATCGAAAGGGATATTACGTTATTTAAACTTAGACATTCCATTACATAATGTATATGATTTTATAGAATTATCTAGAAATGGTATTAATAAAAAGAATCTTCTGTTTTTGGCTAAAAAAATAGATTTTGATTTAAAAGAATTAGTTGCAGTGCTTCATATTTCCGAACGCACTTTACAGCGGTATCCTTTATCAAAAATATTAAGCCCCGATATAAGTGAGCGCACGATACAATTAGCACGGTTGTATTGTAGGGGAGAAGAGGTTTTTGGAGACCTGGAGCAATTTAAAAAGTGGATGCAATACCCTAGTTCTGCTTTAGGAATGAAGCAGCCTAAAGAGTTATTGGATACAACATTCGGTTTTCAATTATTAAATGAGGAATTAACAAAGATTGAATACGGTATTTTTTCATAGATGTTAGTATATAGAATAACTAAAGCCGCTTACATAGATGATTTAACCGGTATTGGAGCCAAAGCAGTTGGAGGTAGGTGGAATTTTAAAGGTGTTTCTGTACTTTATACAAGCGGTTCTATCGCATTAAGTATGTTAGAGTGTTTAGCGCATTTCCCTGTCGCTTTTGCACCAAAGGATATGGCTATGACGACAATTGATATTCCAAAACATTCGATAACTGAAATTTATCAAAAAGATCTCCCTGATAATTGGAGAAATGTGCCTTCTCCAAGGGAATTAAAACAATTATCATCAGATTGGATTAAAAAACAAGAAACTTTAGTTTTAAAAGTACCAAGTATAATCGTTCCTCAGGAATCTAACTATATTATAAATCCACTTCATAAGGACTTTAAAAAAGTAAAAATACAAGAAAAAGTCCCTTTTACTTTCGATAACAGAGTTCTATAAAAAGGACTTTTTCAAGTTTAGCTTATTTTACTATTATTTTATTATTAGAGTTTATACCTTGTATTAAGGAAGCTATAAATATTACAATAATGCAACCTACAAAGTTTAACCATAAAAAAGGTAAGTTAATATAGTCGTATTGGTTTAGAAAAAATAAAGCGATAACTACAGCTTGAGTAATTAAAGCTGCAACAAAAACCGCATTCGATTTTACAAATTTGAAGAAAAAGGCTAATAAAAAAATACCTAAAACATTTCCATAAAAAATAGAGCCTATTATATTTACTAACTGAATTAAGTTTTCTGCCAAATTGGCCACGCAGGCCACGCCTATAGCAATAATACCCCAAGCTAATGTAAACCATCTAGATACTTTTACCATTTCTAATTCTGTTTTTTCACCAGTATTACGTTTGTATAAATCTATTGTAGTTGTACTGGCTAAAGCATTTAGTTCGCTAGAAGTACTAGACATAGCAGCACTTAAAATAACGGCAAGTAATAAGCCTATTAAACCACGTGGTAAGTTGTTAAGAATAAAATGTATAAAAACATAGTCTTTATCATTAGATTCTACTTTTATATTTTGCTCCTTAGACGCTTTTTCTATTAATGCTTTAGCTTCTGTCCTTAAGGCATCACTATTCTTATTTGCTAACGCAACAGTGTTTGCTAATTTTGAATCTCCTGTTGTAATATAGTGGTCTATGGTTTTTTTCTTATCATTAAAAAGTTGAGTTTGCTCTTTTTTCAATGTCTTATAATCTTCTGCATAACTAGAATTTAAAACCAATTTTTCAGCAGTTGGATTAAAATTTACTGGTGCTTGGTTAAATTGATAGAATACAAATACCATAACGCCAACTAATAAGATGAAAAATTGCATAGGCACCTTTAATAGGCCATTAAAAATAAGCCCTAATTGCATTTCTTTAAGAGATTTCCCAGAGAGGTAACGTTGTACTTGACTTTGATCGGTTCCAAAATAAGAAAGCATTAAAAAAGTACCACCAATAATACCACTCCAAAACGTATAGCGATTGTTTAAATCAAAAGAAAAATCTAATATTTCCATTTTACCGCTAGCCCCAGCAATACTTAATGCTTTGGTGAAGGTAATGTCTTCAGGAAGTTTATTCATAATGAGAACAAATGCGATAACCATTCCTGTGAAAATAACAATCATTTGATGTTTTTGTGTCACATTTACAGCCCTTGTTCCTCCAGAAACTGTATATATAATCACTAAAATCCCAATAATTATATTAAGTAATAGTAAGTTCCATCCTAAGACAGCAGATAAAATTATGGCAGGAGCAAAAATGGTAATTCCTGCTGCTAATCCGCGTTGAATTAAAAATAAAATGGCGGCCAAAGTTCTCGTTTTTAAATCAAAACGACTTTCTAAATATTCATAGGCAGTATATACTTTTAAACGGTGGTATAAAGGGATAAAAACCATACAAATTACCACCATAGCTATAGGGAGCCCAAAATAAAATTGGACAAAGCCCATTCCCGAATGAAAAGCTTGGCCAGGAGTAGATAAAAAAGTAATGGCGCTAGCCTGAGTTGCCATAACAGACAAACCAATAGTCCACCATTTTGAAGTGTTACCACCTCTTAAGTAGTCGGTTACATTTTTACTTCCACGTGTTTGCCAAGTACCATAACCTACTATTGTAAAAAGCGTTCCTATAAGGACAATCCAATCTAATGTTTGCATAATTTAAAAAGCTTGCATTATTAGGTGAAAAATAATAAAGTATACTGCATTGGCTACTAAAACCAAAGTGTATAATTTGTTCCATTTGTATTTGGGTTGCTTCATAGGGGCGTTTTTCTATTGTATCGTGTATTTATTTTAAACGGGATTTATTTTTTTATATCCTTGGGTAATGAAATGTTTTCTTTTCCTATGGATAACATATTAGCAAATAGCCTGTAGGCTCCAGGGACTCCAGCAGGAAATTCTCTAAAAAAGCTTAAACCGGTATAAATATAATGTCCTTTTCCATATTTGGCCACGAGTAAACTTCCTGATTTTGGGGACTCTCCTTTATCATGCATCGATAGGAGTGGTGTAAATTCGGTTCCCCATTCGTTAGGAAAGTATAAGCCGCGTTCTTGTGTCCAGCCTTCAAAATCTTTTGAGGTTATTTTATTTGGTGTATTTAATAACTCGTGATTTGGGGCTAAGAAGGTGACTTTAGCTAGCTCATCGGTTACTCTGTCTCTCGATAATTTAAGTTCATAAGGCGCTAAAGCATCAACTTTTACTCTATGTTTGGTATTGTATTGTACTATCATATTTCCGCCTTCAGCAACATAATTAAATAGTATTTGTTGTTTAAAATTTAAGGCTTCAACAGTATTGTACGCACGAATACCAACAACGATGGCATCAAATCGGCTTAATACTTCTGGAGTTATATCTTCTGGTTTAATCGTTATAACGTTGTAGCCTATTTGTTTCAAGCTTTCGGGAACAACATCTCCTGCACCTTCTATATAACCAATATTGTCGCCTCTTTTTTGAATGTCTAAGCGCACAACTTTACTTTCACTTGGCAATAAAACGGTTTGAAGTGGAATATGATCATAATCGATTTCAATTAATTCTTTAGTATATGTTTTACTGCCAACAGTAATCATTGGACTTATTAGGCCTTCGCTTTGGTTTTTTGGAGGGATTACAGTAAAAATAAGCGTTTGCTCTTGGCCTTTATTTGTAATGGAAACCTTTTGTTGTTTTGGGTAAATGTTCCATGCTTTAGGGTGGTTTATTTCTACGTAACCTTCTAAATTATCTCGACCCGCTTTAATGATTACAGGAATTTCTTTTTGTTGGTCATTTTCAAAAATGATTACTTTTTCAGAAATTTTAACCGCAGCTTCTGGGATAATCTCAAAAGGTTTGTAGATTTCGCCTTTTACAGGATCATTGGTTTTATACACAACATCTTCATAGAAATTTAGTGTAACATTATTAATTTTAAACTGAAATTTCACTCTAGGTTTTCTGGTTTCTGGGTCTCCAATTAAATTTAAATCTTCTACTTTATACATCCCCAAAGTTCCTTTTTCATCTAGCCAGTACGGTGCCGTATAATCTGGATTAGGAGCTATTTTTATGTTTTTAGAGGTTGTGAATTTTTTGTTCTGATTTAAAGTGCCATCTTTAACTAAATGATTGGTGAATGCATTGATAAAATTTACCTCAAGAAGTTTTACAGGAATAGCACTTCTGTTAATCGCTTCAATATTTGCGGTGTAAGTTCCGTTTGGTGTGATTTGATTGGTGTTAGCAACAGCTTCAAAATACAAGCCTAAACAAGATTTAATAATTTGTTTAATCTCTTTCGATTTAATTTTTCTCCAATGTAGATCTTCAAGTGTACTTATTAATTGATAGGCCTCTAATAGCTCGGGCACAGAAGCAGCAGGGTTTGTAAAATTAAAATCAGACTGTACTTTGGTTAAAATTCTTTCAATTGCTTTACCACCTTTTACACGATGCCACGAAGTATCGATGCCGTCAAAAAGATCTGATTTATCTTTTGGTAATTGGCCTTTTATAATTTCTATATATTCGATTTGTTCGCCTCTTGTTCCTGTGCTACCAAAACCTTGTGATTTATGTTGACTACGACTTAACGCAGCAATCTCAGTATTACTTAATCCGCTAGAAGGGAAGTAAGTCCCAACATCAAAACTTAAGAGGTTACTTTTATCTGCCTCATTAAATTTTTTTTGACTTCCATAAAACCACCACGAAGTATTAAAAAATAAGCGTTTGGGTTGCCATAAGCTCGTTTCTTGTAATTGACTAGGATAAGCAGATTTGTTATTAGCCAGATCGAAAGCTTCAACACTTAACATTGCAGAACTGGTATGGTGGCCATGTGTAGTTCCTGGACTTCTATGGTCAAAACGGTTAATAATAACATCAGGTTTAAATTGACGAATGGCTAAAACAACATCACTTAATACGTCTTTCTTATTCCAAATAGTTAGTGTTTCGTCTGGATGCTTGGAGTAGCCAAAATCATTTGCTCTTGTAAAACGTTGTTCACCACCATCTGTTCGTCTAGCGGCCAATAATTCTTGTGTACGTATAACACCCAAAAGTTCTCTTATTTCTGGGCCAATAAGATTTTGTCCCCCATCACCACGTGTAAGCGATAGGTAGGCAGTACGAGCCTTAATATGGTTTGCCATATATGAAATAAGACGAGTGTTTTCATCGTCGGGGTGAGCTGCTACATATAAAACAGAGCCTAGGAAATTGAGCTTTTGGAGCGATTCATAGATTTCTGAAGCATTAGGTTTTTGTGGTTTTTGAGCACTTAATGTTGTTAGATTAACTAGTGCTACTATTAAAAAAGCAAGATATTTTTGCATTATATTTAAAAAGTTAGATCGGTCTCAAATATAAAAATAAAACAGCCACGACTTCTAGTTTTAGTGTTTCTTTAACGTATTCTTAAAAAGCGAACAAGATCCTTAAATATTTTAAGTTAAAGGACTAAAAGAATTTATATTCTAGGAATAATAAGGAGGTGTCTATAGATTGTGCGTATTCTATTTTAGTCTAATTGAAGGCTTTTGCGCAACACTTCATCTTTATTACTATTCTTATTCCAATAAGGTGATTTTATAGTGTTTAATAGAGTCGCTTTGGTTGTTAATGCGTTTATTGTTTCTTCCCAGCTTTCAATATTATGCGGGAATTCAGGATTAAAGTTTATACTTAAGGTTCGCTTTAATTCTGGAAATGAGATGGTGTAGTTTCCAGATGTTAATTTAGCGGAAGCACTATAAGCTTTTAGTGGCTTATGTTTTAATCGTACGAATTCTAAGGATGGAATGGCATCGAATGTTCCAACGGGTAACGTTTTTGGAGCGATACGCAATTGAGTCCAAATATCGTTCTCTAAATATGTTTTTTCTAGATTAAAATTTTGATCTCCTTCCTTTTCAAAATAGGAATGCGAGGTCACTTCAAATTGTGTTCTATTATTAAGCTGTGTATAAACATGGCCACACCATTCTTGTATAGAGCAGCTAAGTTTTAAAGCCTGTTGGTTATTAGATACCGGGTAGAAAACACTTTGCATTATTGAATAAGGGTAAATGCCTGTATTGAATCTTTTGGTACTATTTAGTTTTAAAACAGGAATGTTGCTTGTGTTGTTATGATCTGCCTTTACCTGTCTGTCTTTAAGAAAGGGTTCTGTAACATATATTAATACGGCATTTCCTTGTCTAATCTCTCCATAACGCACCTGTTCTAATTGGTAAGATGAAATTTCGGCCTCTCCAGCATACCAATACGATTTAAAGTTGTCGGTTATTGGGTGGGCTGGCTTTTGTATTGTTGTTTTACTCGCGGTTTCTACAGTAGCATATTCGAAATTTGAAGACGCTTTTTTACTGTCGCAAGCACTTGTGAAGGCTAGTAATCCCATAAGGCCCCAAGAGAAGCGTTTGGTGATGTGTAATAGGCGTTTCATTGTCTATATTTAAGATTTGAAATATAAAGTTACAAATCTAATGTGTTCCTGCAATATTATTTAACGTTTCGTAAACAAGATGTGTTGGTAAGCCCATTACATTGAAGTAAGAGCCTTCTAATTTAGTTACCCCAATAAGGCCTATCCATTCTTGAATACCGTAAGCACCAGCCTTGTCGAAAGGGGCGAAAGTATTTATGTAATACCAGATTTCAGCCTCAGTAAAGGATTTAAAGGAAACCTTAGTGACGTTACTTACTGTTTTTTGATAGCTTTTTGTGCGAATGCAAACAGAGGTAATTACCTCATGTGTTTTTCCACTCATTGCGGAAAGCATATTAAAGGCTTCTTCATTACTTCTAGGCTTGCCTAATGCTGTTTCATTATGCCAAACAATAGTGTCACTTGTAATTAAAATGTCTTTGTCTTGTAATTCATTTAGAAAAGGGATAGATTTTAGCTGCGCCAGGTAATCTGTAATTTCAAAATGACGTAATGTTTTAGGATATTCTTCTTTTATAGGTTTTAATCGTATTTCAAAATCAAGCCCTAAATCCTTAAAAAATTGTTGCCGTCTAGGGGAGCCAGAGGCCAGAATAATAGAGTAATCTTTAAGCGATTCTTTTAGCATAATTAAAAAATTAGTCTGTATAATATCATAACAAGCATGCCGGTAAGCATAATAATCTTCAATATAAGGCTTATATGTGAGAATTCATTGTTGTTTTTTGCTCCAAATAATTTGAGTGTTACATATATTAAAGGACCAATAACAGCTAATAGAAAATAGATAACGACCTCTGTATGCATATACAGATAGGAAGCTACATAATATATTATGATAAGTGTTGTAATTATACTTATTGAAAAAGCGATTTTCGAGGTTCTTTCTTTACCTAAAATGATAGGGAGTGTTTGCATTCCAGATTTATAATCCCCATCCACATCTTGGATGTCTTTTACTATTTCTCTAATAAGATTAATAAGAAAGGCAAAGATTCCAAAATCGGTTAAAACTTCAAACATTGTAGATTGAATTTCTTGATTTTGTTCATTAATGGCAGGTAATAATTCAAAAATACCTACAATTAAAATACTAGAGGCCACTAGAAGGGAAACAATAATATTACCTACTACGGCTATTTGCTTTAAGGACATTGCATAGACATAGAGTAGTGCTGCAATGATAACAAAAAAGCTAAAGAATTGAGGTCGTCCAATGGTATATGCTAGGTAGAATCCTATTACAACACCAATAAAAGTAAACCCCATATATAAAGTGTTGGCTGTATTTTCTGTAATAGATTTGCCTACAATAACTAAATTAGGTTTGTTTATATTGTCTGTGTCTATATCGTAAATATCATTTATAATGTACCCTCCAGCGGCGATACATAATGTAGATAAAACAAGTAATGCAAAAATACCTGTGCTTAAAGCGGTGTCTACTCCAAAAGCAGGAAATAGAGCATACTTTATTAATAATTGCACAAAGGCTATCATTAGTAGGTTTTTCCAACGAATAAGATTAAAGGTACTTTGCATTTATTTGTATTATAAGATTTTGGTTTAATAAAAGGAACCAGTTATATTAAAATGAGTTTAAAATAATTTATTAACCTTTTAATTTGTTTTATAGTTTCTTTTTTTTTGATATTTAAATTTAGTGTGCATTAGCATCAAAAACAAAATCCCATTTGTCTTGAGCTTTCATAACTTGTTCTATAACATCTCTAGCGCAACCTTTTCCGCCTTTTTTATGAGAAATGTATTTGGAGTTAGCCTTAACTTCAGCAACAGCATCTACTGGGCAAGTAGGTAAACCAACTTTTGTCATTACGGGGATATCAGGAATATCATCACCCATATATAAAACATGCTCTGGCTTAATATTCTTTTTGGATATGTATTCGGTAAACGCTCCTGTTTTATGGTGTGCCCCTAAATAAATATCTGTAACCCCGAGGTTACTTAATCTGTGTTTTACTCCTTCATTAGTTCCCCCAGAAATAATACAAAAATGAAATCCTTTGTTTAGGGCTTGTTTTATAGCATAACCGTCTTTAACATTCATTGTTCTTAGCATGTCCCCGTCGTTTGTAATGGCTAAAGAACCGTCTGTTAATACACCGTCAACATCAAAAATGAATGTTGTGATATCTGCTAGGTATTCTTTGTAATTTTTATCGTCCATGTGTTTTTTTTATAGATTCTGTTAGGAGACTGTAAATGTCTTTATGATGTTTGTTTTCTAGTTGCTTTAAGTGTCTTTTTAGCGTTTTTTTATCACGACGCAATGCTGGTCCTGTTTGTGCTAAATAGGGGGATAAGGTTTCAATTTTATTTGCCGTTTCTTTTATTAAGGGTTTTAAAATGTCAAACTCAGCACCTTGAGATTCTGTAATTTCATGGGCAACTCTATAGAGTTGATTCGTGAAGTTGTTAACAAATACAGCAGCCAAATGTAAGGCCTGACGTTGATCACTATTCACTTTGTGAGATTTACTACCTATAGCTTCTGCTAACTGTTTTAAAATAGGGAGGTCTTCTTTTTTTAAAGCCTCAATGCATATTGGAACGTTTTTAAAATTTATATCTGTAGCTTTCGAAAACGTTTGTAATGGATAGAAAACACCCCGTTTTTGTCTCTTGTCTACGGCGTACAAACTGGAGCTTCCAGAGGTGTGTACTACCAGCCGATTTTTAAAAGGAAGTTGCTCAGAAAGAGGTGTAATTGCATCATCACTTATCGCAAGTATATAGAGGTCTGCGTCCTTAAGTGAGGTTAAATCATCTGTAATATCAACACTGTTTTTGTAACGAGAAATAGTGTTTAAGCTTCTGTTGTACCATTGTATAACAGAAACGGTTTCTGAAGCGTTAAAAGCCTTAAATAAATGTGTAGCTACATTTCCAGCACCTAAAATGACGGTTTTTATCATAGGGCTAAAATACACATATATTGTTTTTTTTAATAATTAAAAAAACAAAAATGTTTACACGTCTGATAATGTATTTGTTAGTGCTGTGTTTTACAATAATAGCCGTTATCTAATGAATGTTATATGTTGTTTTTAGAACGCATTAGTTTAATCGTATTTACTAGGTAATGTATTGGTATTGCTTTGTGATTTGGATCATAAAATAATAAATGATAGACGTTTAAATTTGTAGTATTAATTTAAATACTTAATAAATTATGAATTATTATAATTATGCATTGTCAGATTTTAAGAAAAACTATATACTCTATATTCCATTAAGCATTATATTACAAAGTTGCATAGGTTCTATAGCGGCTATGTATATTTTGATGACTAGTACTTCAGATTACTTTCCTTTTTTTGAGTTAACAATTTGTGTTGTGTTATGTATGTTGTATAATGCGTCTGTATTAGCCCAATTAAATATTAAATTTGTGTTTAATCTATTAATATTGTCTATGTTTAGTAATATTGTGTTATTTGTTATAAATATTTGATGCTAAATGGAGTTACAAAAAAAAGATATAAAAAGCAGAGAAGATGTTTTTAAACTCGTTTCTGCTTTTTATAAAAAAGTAAGAGAAGAAGAAACATTAGGCCCTATTTTTAATGAAAGTATAAAGGATTGGGATAAGCATTTAGAGTTATTAACAACTTTTTGGGAAACCAGCTTGTTTTTTACCAAAACATTGAAAAAAAAGTACAAAGGCAACCCTTTAGAGGCGCATGTGAAAGTTGATAATGCTAATAATAATGAAATTACGGAGCATCATTTTGGAATTTGGCTAAACTTATGGTTGCAAACTATTGATGCTAATTTTGAAGGGGAATGTGCCGAAAATGCAAAACGACGAGCTCGTAAAATGGGATCTTTTATATATTTAAAAATATTCGAGGCAAGAAAACAAGTTTAAAAAAATAAATTTAACACAATATTACACGCCTTTCCTTCTTAGGAAACAAACTAAAAGGATTATATTTGCACGAGCTAAAAAAGGCTATTATTATGCAAAATAAACTCGCCAAAATCCTATTTTCTACAAGACTTACTGCTATTTTATTCCTTGCTTTTGCAGCTGCAATGGCAATCGGAACCTTTTTAGATAGTGACATGGGGGCCTCTCCAACACCGTATACAAGAACGCTTATTTATAATGCTTGGTGGTTTGAAGCAATAATGGTGTTTTTTGTTATAAATTTTATAGGCAACATCTTTAGATACCGCTTATATAAAAAAGAAAAATGGGCTACTTTTTTATTGCACTTTGCATTTATATTCATTCTTTTTGGAGCTTTTATTACAAGGTATCACAGTTTTGAAGGCATGATGCCTATTAGAGAAGGGGTTACGGAAAACTCTTTTTTATCTCAAAAAACCTATGTTATGGGGTTTGTTAACGGAGATTATAAGATTAATGGAGTCGCACAGCGTTTACGAATAGAAGAAGAGGTAGATTTTTCACCACGATTGGATAATGATTTTGAGATTAAAGGTAAATATGACGAGCAGCCATTCAGCATTAAATTAGAAAAATTTGTTACTGGTGCAGAAGAGGATATTGTGCCAGATGATTCTGGACAAGAATACCTTAAAATAGTAGAGGCAGGTAATGGGAGACCGCACAATCATTTTTTAAAAATAGGAGCTGTAGAAAATATTCATAACACTTTAATAAGTTTGAATAAACCTACAAAAGGAGCTATAAATATAACTTATAAAGCAGGGAACCTTACTATAGAATCACCATTTGAAGGAGAGTACTTACAGATGGCAACAATGAAGGAAGGATTGTTAATTAAAGATAGTGTTCAGCCATTAATGTTGCGATCGCGTTATTTGATAGGCGATATGCAAATGGTATTTCCAAAGCCAGTTATAAAAGGGGTGTTTGAGATTGTTAAAAAATCGAAAATGTTTAAAACAGACGAAGATGGTGTTGCTTTAAATGTAACCAGTAATGGCGAAACAAAAACAGTAAATCTTCTAGGCGGAAAAGGAAGTAGTAATCCATGGGCTCGTGTTGAAGTAGGAGGTCTTGAGTTTGATTTTAAATACGGCTCTAAAGTTTTAGAACTGCCTTTTAGTGTGAAGTTGAATGATTTTAATGCCGAACGACAGCCAGGAACAGAAAAGGTCTATTCTGCATTCTCAAGTAAGGTAACAGTCTTCGATGAAGCATCTGAAGATTTTGATTATAAAATATATATGAACAATATCTTAGATCATAGAGGATATCGCTTTTTTCAATCTGGGTTTGATCCAGACGAAAAAGGAACCATCTTATCTGTAAATCACGATTACTGGGGAACTTGGTTTACTTATTTGGGATATTTCCTGTTGTATATAGGTTTAATGGCTATATTCTTCGACAAGAATACACGTTTTACAGACTTGGGAAGACGGTTGAATAAACTAAAATCTAAGAAGTCTAAACTTTCTGCTATTTTAGTGTTATGTTTTGCGTTAAGTGGTTTTGCTCAAGAACATAAGCATACTGAAGGTGATGGGCATGATCATGAGCGACATGGAAGAGGACCTGTTGAAGAAAGGCAGCGACCTACAAAAACGCAAATTGATTCGGTATTGTTGGAAAACGTAACGCCTAAGGCTCATGCAGAAGTTTTTGGTCATATGGTTATTCAAGACATAGGAGGTAGGATGAAGCCTGTAAATACATATGCCTCTGAATTATTAAGAAAACTAAGTAAAAAAGATACCTATGAAGGTCTTGATGCTAATCAAGTATTCTTATCTATTCAAGAAAGCCCAATGCTTTGGTATAATGTGCCTATTATTTACTTAAAACCTAAAAAAGGCGATTCGATACGTAAAATAATAGGCGTTCCTAAAACTCAAGAATTCGCTACGCTTTTAGATTTCTTTACTGCAGATTTCCGTTATAAGTTAGATCCCTATTTAGAAGACGCTTCTAAGGCGCAAGTAAAAAGTGGTTTTGAAAAAGAATTCTTAGAAACAAACCAGCGAGTGACTCTGCTTTCTAATGCAATAGAAGGGCGTTCGCTTAAAATATTTCCTATTCCTAACGACGATAATAATAAATGGATCTCTCCATTTGAATACCGTAATGAAGGTTTTAATGAAAAAATTAAGGATTCTTCTTATGCTAGTTTTATAAACTTAGGATTCAATTGGTATTTACAAACACTAGATAAAGCTAAGAAAGAGAATGACTTTAAAGAAGCTGATAAGCTTTTAGAATCTTTTAAAAAAGTGCAAAACAACATTGGTAGTGCTGTTATGTTAAGTGATGATAAGATAAATGCCGAGATAACATACAATAAATACGATATTTTTAAAAAACTATTTAGTTGGTATATGTATGTAGGAACTTTACTTTTTATAGTGCTAATTGTGCAAATATTTAAAGATAAAAGTAAAGCTATAAGCAAAACGATAACGTTATTTAAGATTATCATTTTAGGATTATTTATTTTACACACTTTAGGTTTAATAACGCGTTGGTATGTTTCTGGCCACGCCCCGTGGAGTGATGCCTACGAATCTATGATTTATGTTGCTTGGGCAACAATGTTATTTGGGTTAATTTTTGGACGTAAGAGTGATTTAACGATTGCGGCAACTGCTTTTGTAACGTCAATGATTTTAATGATTGCACATTGGAATTGGATGGATCCGGCTATTGCCAATCTACAACCTGTACTAGATAGCTATTGGTTAATGATTCACGTGGCAGTAATAGTGGCTAGTTATGGTCCATTCACATTGGGAGCTATAATAGGGGTTGTTACTTTATTACTTATGATTTTGACTAATGAGAAGAATAAATCGAAAATGTTATTGAATATTAAGGAACTTACTATTATAAATGAAATGGCTTTAACTGTAGGTTTGGTTATGCTAACTATAGGGAACTTTCTAGGCGGACAATGGGCTAATGAAAGTTGGGGACGCTACTGGGGCTGGGACCCTAAAGAAACTTGGGCCTTAATAAGTATCATGATCTATGCCTTTGTAATACATATGCGTTTAGTCCCAGGTTTACGAGGACGATGGGGGTTTAACTTAGGTTCAATTATAGCATATGCTAGTATCTTAATGACCTATTTTGGAGTTAATTTTTACTTGTCAGGTTTACATTCTTATGCTAGCGGGGATCAAATATTAAGTTTTAAAATTATAGGGATTTCACTTACATTTGTTGCGCTTTTAGGTGTTTTATCATATATTAAATATGCAAAATATTACAAGAAATAGAACAGATGAAATTACTCATTTTAGTTATAAATCTGTGTAAATAAAAATTGTAATTTTAAGAGTAAGGAGTTATATTTGTTGCTTATGATTGTTTAATTTATGTTCTCGATTATGTCGAATCCTTTTCGACACTTTAAAGATTAGGTGTTTACAACTCTTGATCCTGTCTTCTAATATAACATAAATAACAGATGCAATCTAAGCAAAAAACCTTAAATCAATTTTTTAAACTTTTTAAAGAAGCCTTGAGTGGCAAAGATCAAGAATTTACCTCTGGGAGTATAAGGCGGGCTGTTTTTATGCTGGCAGTACCTATGATTTTAGAGATGTTAATGGAGTCTATTTTTGCTATTGTAGATATTCTTTATGTCTCACAAGTAAGCGTAAATGCGGTAGCAACAATAGGATTAACAGAATCCGTAATTACTTTAGTTTATGCAGTAGCCATAGGTTTGAGTATGGCCGCCACAGCAGTGGTTGCAAGACGAGTGGGTGAAAAAGACTTAATTGGAGCTTCCCAAGCTACAGTGCAAGTCTTGTTTTTAGGGGTATTAATCTCCTTAATAATAAGTTTTGTGGGGATCATCTATCCTAAGGAGATTCTAGCGCTAATGGGAGCTGAGCCAGACCTTATAGCAGAAGGTTATGGTTATACAAAAGTATTATTGGGAGGGAATATGACTATAATGTTATTATTTCTTATAAATGCCGTTTTTAGAGGAGCAGGAAATGCTTCAATGGCTATGTGGACTTTAATTCTTTCTAATGGTTTAAATATTATTTTAGATCCTATGTTTATTTTTGGGTTTGGTCCCATTCCCGCTTATGGAGTTGAAGGTGCAGCTATAGCAACAACTATAGGTAGAGGGGCAGCAGTAGTCTTTCAATTAACAGTTTTATTTTACGGCTATAGTAAGATAAAAATTAAACTCAGGGATTTAGTATTAAATTTTCAGGTGATGCTTAATCTAATTAAAGTCTCATTGGGTGGAATAGGACAGTTTTTAATAGGGACATCTAGTTGGGTGTTTCTTATGCGAATTATGAGTGAGTTTGGAAGTGAAGTTTTAGCGGGATATACCATAGCAATTAGAGTAATGATGTTTACAATAATGCCGGCCTGGGGCTTGAGTAATGCTGCAGCCACATTGGTTGGTCAAAATTTAGGCGCTAAGCAAGCAGATAGAGCAGAAGCTTCGGTCTGGAAAACAGGAAAGTATAACGCTTGGTTTATGGGAGGCGTTTCTGTTATTTATTTAGTATTTGCACCACAAATAATAAGTCTTTTTAATAAAACTCCAAACGTTGTTGAATATGGAAGTTTATGTTTGCGAATTATTGCTGTAGGCTATGTGTTTTATGGGTATGGAATGACAGTAATACAATCTTTTAATGGCGCAGGAGATACTAAAACACCAACGTATATTAATTTTATATGTTTTTGGCTTATTCAATTACCTTTTGCTTATGTGATGGCTGTACTGTTAGATTATGGCCCCATAGGTGTCTTTTGGGCGATAACTATAGCCGAAGTACTCATTGCGGTTATGGGGTTATGGTGGTTTAGGCAAGGAAAATGGAAAGCAGTTAAAGTTTAACAAATCTTTAAATTAATGAATTTAATCGTTTAATTAAGTTACTGTTTTTATCTTTACGATATGAGTAAAAAAAAATTAGGATTAAATACCATTTGTACCCATGTAGGGGAAATTAAGGACACGCAATTTAACGGGGCCATTTCACCAATCTATTTGGCTTCATCTTATGCCTTTTTAGATGTGGATGAAAAACGTTACCCAAGATATTTTAATACCCCAAATCAAGAACATTTGGTAAAAAAAATAGCTGCTTTAGAAGCTACTGAATCCGCTATGATCTTTAGTTCAGGAATGGCAGCCATAAGTCACATGTTCTTAGCTTTTTTGAAATCTGGCGATCACATCGTTTTACAGAATGCAATATATGGTGGTGTAAGCCATTTTATTCGCGAGGAATTTCCTAAGTTGAATATAGAATTTACATTTACTAATGGTTATGATATTAAGGCTTTTGAAGCGGCGTTAAGGCCTAATACCAAGTTAATACATATTGAGACACCATCCAATCCATTATTAACAATTACAGATATAAAAGCTGTTGCAGATTTAGCGCGGTCTAAAGCTATTTTAACAAGTATAGATAATACGTTTGCTAGTCCAGTAAACCAAAACCCCGTAAATTTTGGTATAGATCTTATTATGCATTCTGCAACTAAATATTTTGGAGGGCATAGTGATCTTTGCGCAGGAGTTGTGGCTGGATCTGAAGTGCATATAAAACGTATTCTGAAGGTTTCCAAAAACCTAGGCGGAAGCCTTAGTGACTTTACGGTTTGGATGCTAGAGCGTAGTATGAAAACAATGGGATTACGTGTTAAAGCGCAAACGCGATCTGCACGAAAAATGGCAAAATGGTTGGAAGGACACCGTGCTATAAAAAAAGTATACTATCCAGGGTTAAAGAGTCATCCACAATATGAATTGGCAAAATCACAGATGAAAGGTTATGGCGCAATGTTGTCTTTTGAGTTGGTAAATGGTTTGGATTCTGAAGCATTTCAAAAAGCATTACGACTTATAAAACCTTCAATGAGTTTAGCAGGAGTAGAAAGCACGATGCTAAACCCCGCAAAAACAACCCATGCTTTATTAAGTGTAGCGGAACGGGAAGTTATAGGTATAAAAGAAGGCTTAATTCGTTTTTCTGTAGGAATAGAAGCTGTTAGTGACTTAAAAGCAGATATTGAACAGGCGATAGAAAACATAGAATCTGTGATTGAAAAACAATTCGCAACTCATCATTAAAATTGATTATTTAAATTTTGCATAAAAACAATATTCATTCAACAGGTTATGATTTAGATCTATTAGCCCAGGTTATGCCAGAATTGAGGCCTTATGTGTTTGTAAATAAATATGAAAAAAAAACCATAGACTTTACAAAACCAAAGGCTGTGAAAATTTTAAATGCAGCCTTACTAAAACAATATTATAAGGTTGATTTTTGGGAATTCCCCGAAACAAACTTATGCCCAGCCGTACCCGGTCGTGTCGATTATATACATTGTCTCAATGATTTATTAAAAGAATCTAAGCTCACAAATAATATTAAAGTAATGGATATTGGTACAGGAGCTAATTGTATTTATCCTTTATTAGGAAATGCAGTATATAATTGGAAGTTTACGGGGGCCGATGTAAATGCAGAGGCATTGCAAATAGCGAAGCGTATTGTTGTTAAAAATAGATTAGAAAACGTTATAACATTTAGACAGCAAAATAACGAAGCTCATATTTTTAAAAATGTTTTTACTCAAAACGATATATTTTCATTAACGATGTGTAATCCTCCTTTCTATAAAAATGAAGCAGAAGCATTAGAAGCTACGACACGAAAACTGAAAGGATTAGGAAAAGCAACAGACAAAGTGGTGAGAAATTTTGCTGGACAATCCCAAGAATTATGGTATAAGGGCGGGGAAAAAGCTTTTTTGCACACTTATTTGTATGAGAGTTCTTTATTTAAAACTAATAGTTTTTGGTATACAAGTTTGGTTGCTAATAAGGAACATGTAAAAACAATGGAACGGTCACTCAAAAAATTAGGCGCCACTACAGTAAAAATTTTGAGAATAACATTAGGAAACAAAAAGAGTAGAATAGTCGCTTGGACGTTTTTAAACAAAACAGAACAAGCAGAATGGATAAATAAATATTAACAGAGTTTCCATTTCTAGGAAAACTAAAAAGTTATTTTTAATGAAATTAGATATATTAGCCTTTGGGGCACATCCCGATGACATAGAATTGGGAGCAGGAGGCACGTTAGCCAAGGCCGTTTGCGAAGGAAAAAGAGTAGGAATGGTAGATTTAACACGAGGAGAATTAGGAACTCGTGGGACAATACAAACTCGTGATGAAGAAGCCACAAATGCAGCGAAGATCTTGGGAGTCTCAGTAAGAGAGAATTTAGGGTTTGCAGATGGGTTTTTTACAAATGATAGCAAGCACCAATTAGAAGTTATAAAAATGATACGTAAGTATCAACCAGAGATTGTGATATGTAATGCTATAGATGATAGACATATCGATCATGGGAAAGGAAGTAAATTGGTTAGTGATGCTTGTTTTTTAAGTGGATTGGTGAAAATAGAAACAGTGTTAGATGGTAAAACCCAAGAAAAATGGAGGCCTAAGCATGTATATCATTACATACAATGGAAAAATTTAGAACCGGATTTTGTTGTAGATATTTCTGGATATATGGATTTAAAGATGAAATCTGTACTAGCCTATAAAACTCAATTCTTCGATCCTGATAGTAAAGAACCAGAAACCCCTATTTCGAGTCAAAATTTTACAGATAGTATTGCGTATAGAGGGAGAGATTTAGGCCGATTAATAGGAGTTGAACACGCAGAAGGCTATACTGTAGAACGTTACGTTGCAGTAGACAGTTTGTTTGATTTGAAATAACAAAATATTTTAAAAAAATATTTAAAATTTTAGAAAAAGGCTTTGCAGAAACCATTAAACGCTTTATATTTGCACTCGCATTAGCAATAGTGCTGAAAATGGTGGTTGTAGCTCAGTTGGTTAGAGCATCGGTTTGTGGTACCGAGGGTCGCCGGTTCGAATCCGGTCTTCCACCCAAAAAAAAAGCTTTTCTTCTTTAGAAGAGCTTTTTTTGTGAAAATCCTGATAATGTATTTTACATTAGGATACACAACGGTCTGGTAGTTCAGTTGGTTAGAATATCTGCCTGTCACGCAGGGGGTCGCGGGTTCGAGTCCCGTCCAGACCGCATAAGCTCATCGAAAGATGGGCTTTTTTTATGCCTTTTTATTAGAGATCAAGAGATCATGCTTAAAAAGGATCCATCTCAAAAGTTGTGTGTGAATAGAAATAAAATTAGAATCTTTGAGTCAAAAAATAAGCTTGGATCCATCTCAAAATTAAAAAAACCTTAAAACAATAGGGGTATTAAGGCTTTTTTATAGGTGAATGGTTTATAAAAAGATAACTGTTAAAAAGCAACATTTAATAAATCTCCTGTTAATTGTAGCAGTTCTAGCTCGACTAACTTCGCATCGTATTTCGCATTGTTTAGCGCTGTTTGTGTGTTTAGTAAGTTAATTTGCGCCTGTCTAAACTCTATAGACGTAACCTGCCCTAGCTTATACCGTTCCATTGTACGATCAAAATTGTTTTGACTGGTGATTACATTTTGGTTTTGCGCTTCAAGAACAAATAATAAATTTTTATACAATTCGAAGGTGTTTTTTGTCGTGTTTACAATAATATCTTCTTGTTGTTGTTTTAGTATTTTCTGATTTTCTAAATCAATTTTAGCATTGGCAATGCGTGTTTTAGTGCTACCACCATCAAACAGGTTCCAGGTTAAATTAATACCTGCGTTTAAGCCTACAGCATTTGTACCGGCCGAAAATGAGGTGGCAGGGTTAACATTTTTGTTCCATCCATAGGAGCTAGAAACACCAATTGTTGGCAAATAGCCTGCTTTGCTTGTTTTAATATTAAATTCGCTAATAACAATGTTTTTGTCGTTTTGTAATAGGTTTATATTATTTTCTTTAGCCTTTTGTAATAACTCTTCAAAGGACATTAGCGTAATAAAATTAACTTCAGTTTTCACATCATAATTACTGTCTTTAGCAATTCCCATTACAATATTAAGATTCCGTTTGGAATTGGAAAATAGCTGCCTTACATTAATTAAGTTAATACTGTCGTTATTAACATCGACCTGTGCGTTTAATAGTTCTAATTGTGTTGTTTGCCCATATTCGTATTGGTATTGAGCACGTTTTAAACGTTGTTTGGAAACGTCTAGGGTTTTTTGGGAATTTTTAGTGTTTTCAAATAGTCTTGCGATTTGAAAATATTCATTAAACAGTCGTAAATACATATCTTCAATGGTTGCTCTAACTTGTAATTCGGATACATTATAAACTTCCTTAAGTTGTTTATAATTATATTTTCTTCCTAGGCCATCAAAAAGAACATAATTTAAATTTAGGGACGCATTATACGTTTTAGTTTCTGCCCCATTTATTTTAGTAATTTGACCGTCTTGAGTTTCTAATTCTTGATCGTTTATACTATAATTAGCTCCAGCATTGGTGGTTAATGTTGGCAAAAAACCAGAATTATAAATACTAGCATTATTTTTAGCAACCTCTAGATTATTGGTTGCTATTTTAACACCGTAATTATTTTCAAGAGCCACTGCTAAGGCTTCTTTTTTTGTTAAGACTTCTTGAGCATTAACTAGCATAACCATTAAGGTAGCTATTAGTATTCCCATTTTTTTAATGTAGATCATCGTCTTCATATTTTGATTCAATAATAGCTCTTTCAACTTCTTCGTTTGTTACCTTTTTACCTGTTATCATCCATTTAATAAAGACTTTAATAGTATTTGAAGCCGATAGTAGTAATGGCAATAAGACTAATGTTAGTATGGTAGCCACGCTAATACCGTAAGAAATTGCAATAGCCATTGGTTTTAAAAACTGAGCTTGTCTACTGGTTTCTAGTAGTAAAGGTGCTAAACCTGCTACAGTCGTTAGCGAGGTTAAAAAGATGGCTCTAAAACGAGATTTTCCAGCTTGTATTAAGGCTTCGTTGTACGGAAGCCCTTCTTTTAGATAACTATTAAATTTACCAATAAGTACCAGTCCGTCGTTAACCATAATTCCTATAAGAGCAATAATACCTAACCAGGATAAAATATTAATTGGAAAACCATGTAAATAGTGCCCTAATGCAACACCGATTAGACTAAAAGGAATCATTATCATTAATAATAACGGTTGACTATAGGTTCTAAAAGTGAAGGCAATAACCATATAAATAAGCATTAATATGATTGGGGCAATAAGTTCCACCGAATTAATAGTTTTATTAGCTTCTCTATTTTGTCCTTCATATAAAGCAGAAACTGTTGGGTATTTTGAAGATATTTCTGGCATAATTCTAGTTTTAATATCGGCCAAAACTTCTGTAGGAGTGTCATCTACAGATTTTAAATCGGCAGTGACTTGAATTTCTCTCTTACCTTCTAAATGATTAATAAGTACATCTCCACGTTCTATTTTATAGTTTGCAATTTCAGAAAAAGGGACTCTACTACCAGATGGAGTGGTAATCCACATGTCGTCAAGATCTTTTATAGACGAGCGATCTTCTTTTTTATACCGTACCCAAACTTTAATTTCGTCCTGTCCGCGTTGAAAACGTTGCGCTTGAAAACCAAAGAACCCTGAGCGTACTTGACTCATTATGGATTGAAGGTTTAAGCCTAATATATTCGCTTTATCCTTTAATTGAATTTGTATTTCCTTTATTCCAGCAGGATCATTATCGGAGACATCTTTTAAAATAGGGTTAATGCTTAATTCTGCTTTAAGCTCTGCTTTGGCAGCTTTTAATTCAGCTATATTATTGCCTAATAAGGAAACAGCAACAGGGCTTCCTCCAAAGTTACCTCCAGAACCAAAAATTAAACTTTCTATACCATAGATTTTTCCCGAAAGGTCACGGATTTTATTTGTAACTTCTTGAGAGCTTAATTCGCCTCTTAATTCTCCTGGTAACAAATTAACGGTTAAACTGGCATTAGATGCTCCAGGTCCAATACGTTTAATTACATTTTGAACTACAGACTCATTATTAAATAAGGATTTATCGTATTGCTTATTTATTTCCCAAACCTTTTTTTCGATACTCGTTATAATGGAATCGGTAATCATTTCATTAGTCCCCTGTGGCATTTTTAAAGTAATAGAAACTTTATCGCTAGCAATTCTAGGGAAAAATGATGTTCCGACAATGCCGCCTCCAATAGCGCCAATGCTAAAAATAAGTAATGCTATAGGAATGGCAAAACCTAAAAATTTATGTTTTAAAAAGAAGCGTAAATAAGGGACATAAAAAAGGTCTCTAATTTTTATAAGCATCTTGTCTGCGCCTTGGTTTAACTTTCTAAAAAAGGCATCAATTTTACTTATTTTTCGTCCCTTGCGTTGTAATGCCTTAGAATGCGCTACGTGTGCGGGGAGAATGATTAATGCTTCAATCATAGAAACCAATAAGGTTAAAGTCACAATTGTAGAGACTTCACTAAAAAACTCACCTATTCTTCCATCTAAAAAGAAAAAGGTAGCAAAAGCAATCATTGTTGTTAATAGTGCAGAAACAACAGGAGGAAGAACTTCTATAGTTCCATCTATAGCGGCTCTAATAGGGGATTTTCCTTTTTCATAGTGATGATAAATGTTTTCACCAATAACAATACCATCATCTACAAGAATACCAATAACTATAATCATTCCGAAGAGGGATAATACATTTATGGTAACTCCCATTTGTGCAGCAAAGATAAACATGCCAAAAAAGGATACAGGAATACCCATAGCAACCCAAAAGGCTAAGCGAGCATTTAAAAAAACAGCTAAAAACAGTAAGACGAGAAGTATGCCTACAACTACATTTTCTATGAGTAAGTCTGTTCGTTGATTTAAGGTTATAGAGGAATCTCGAGAGACTGCTAATTGTACATTGTCATATAATTGATTAAATTTATGGATGTAGGCTTTAACTTCTTCAGCAGAAACAATTAAATCTTCATTATTAGTATTGCTCACAGAAATCGTTATGGCTTTTTTACCATTAAAATAAATCCTATCTGGTGTTTCCGACCAAGTATCTTGTACATCTGCAACGTCTTTTAATCTAATAATGTTACCGTTAGGTTCTGCTCTTACAATAAGATTATAAAGCTCGTCTCCATAGTAAGACCTGTTTTTTGCTCTAATTAAATAATCTTCTTCGGTTGTTTTTATATTTCCTCCTGTAATTAGAATATTATTTCTACTTACAGCATTTGCAACATCTTGAAAGGATAGGTTATACGCTCTTAAATCGTTTTCACGAATAGAAATTGCAATTTCTTCAGCAGGAAATCCAGAAAGTGAAACCTGAGAAATCCCTTCAATACCACGTAAATCATTTTCAATTTCTCTAGCGTATTGTTTTAAGGTGGCTAATGGAACATTATCTCCACTTAAGGCAAAATTAATGGTAGACCTTATACTTTCAACTTTAGAGATTATAGGCGGTTCCATTCCGCTAGGGAAGGAGGGCACACGATCTACAGCATTTTTTACATCGGCTAAAATAACATCTATATTTTTGCCTTTTATTGTTTCTATATTAATAGAAGCCGCATTTTCTTGTGAAATAGAAGTCACGCGATCGACTCCAAGAATACCTTTAAGATTGTCTTCAATTTTAAGTACAATACCTTCTTCCATTTCAGCAGGAGATGCTCCAGGATAGGTTAGGGTAATAGTAATTAATTTTGAGTCTGATAAAGGGAAATAAGAGGATTTTATGGTTTTTACTCCAAGGAATCCAAAAAGTACAAATCCTAAAATTAAAACATTAACGGCAACAGGGAATTTTATAAAATAACTTATTATTTTTTTCATAACCTAGTTCTTGTTTTCATAAATTTTAACCTGCATTCCTTGGTAGGCACCAGGTGTAGGTTTTGAAAGTATGAGTGTCCCGTTTTCTATATTTTTTATAACAGCTGTTTCTGCTGAAAAATACACGGGAGCGACATCAATTAGATCTAAAACAGAGTCTTTTACAATAAACAATTGCTTATTATCTATTAATAATTTTCTAGAGATTTCGATAGCATTAGTTTCATTTTTAGCCGATAGATTTGCTTCTAAATAAGTGCCTTCACGCAAATCGTTATGTGCTACTTGTATGTATGCTTTTATTGTTTGAGATGTGGCATCTACTTTTCCGTTTATTCTAATAACTTGTCCAGAATATGTTTTTGTTTTTTCAAGGTTGTGAAGCTGTACAGTACTTCCTGTTTTTAATAAATTAGCATATTCTGCATTAACAGAAACTTCCATTTCATATACACTAGGGTCTATAAATTCACCTAATTTTTGCCCTGCTCTAACTAATGATCCTGGAGTGACAAGAGCTTCTGTTAAAATGCCTTTGTAGGGTGCGTTTAAGTGGTATTTCCCTAATTTAACTTCTAAATTTTTAATAGTATAATACAAGGTGTTTATGTCTCGCCCAGAGATAAAATACCGCTCTTTATCGGTAGTCATTTCTGGTAATTTAGGCGTAGTTTTGTTGATGTCAAAATGTGAAATATAGTGTTCCCATTTTTGAAATTCGTTAGGGTAATCTAAACGTATATCAGGCATTATTGCAGTAATACTATTATAGAAATTACTTTTTTGAGACTGTAAGTTTGCATAAAATTCGTCACTATTAATTCTAATAATGCTTTCTCCTTTAGTGTAATGGGTTCCTGCTTTAAAATCTTTTGAAGCGGGTTTTAAAACCCCTTGTACTTCAGCATATAAGTCTATTTTATTTTTAGCGGTTAGATTCCCACTGGCGGTTATAATTATGGGAATATTTTTATTGACTACTTCTTCAACAAAAACAGTTTTCACAATCTTATCAAATTTTGGTTTTGCTTTCTTTTTATTATTAATTAGCATAAGGGCGATGTACCCAGCTCCTGCTAATAATATAATACCTAATATAATAGATAGTCCTTTTCTCATTTTGCTCGTTATATGAATTCTGTTTTAGAATTAAAATTATGTTGAATTTTTTTTAAAGTGCTAATCATTTGTCGTTTTTCCTCTTCAGTAACATCTTGTTCAATGGTGGCTAATATTTTTTTTAAAGCAGGTTTAATCATTTTAAAAACCTCTTTACCAGCCTGGGCCAAATACACATGTTTAATGCGTTTATCTGTTTTAGATTGTTTTCTATAGATTATTTTTCTCCATGTTGGACAATAACCGAGCTAAAGATGATTTATTACGAAGTGTTATAAATGCTAATTCATTTTGATTCATTCCATCTTGATCGCTTAGTCTTTTTAAAACAATCATTTGTTCTTTTGTAAATCCAAAATAGAGGTTGTTTAAAGATTCTTGCATAAAGTAATCTATTAGTTTAGATGTTCTGCCTAGCCAAGGGCCTATGGCATTTTCAAAATCTATATCTTTTTTTTCGGATGTCATATGACGAAAATAATTATAATTTAAGTAGTTGCATATGCAACTACTTAAATTAAAGAAAAGTTTAACATTATAGAACCATAGCCTATTGGACATACAACAAAAGGTTGGATTTTAAGTTGAGGGACTAAGTTGCTAGTTCCTGATTAAACATATATGTCTCAAGAATTTTAATTTTTCCGAAGCGATAATTAAACAAATAAATATAATTGCGCGCCATTTTTACTCATCGATAGATTAATTTAGTATTCGCTTTAATAAGCCCCTTGGTTATATTTTAAATGTTATTATTGTTTAGAAAGTTATTAGACAAAAAATGTGACCTAATTTCTTGTGACATAGAATATTTGATATAAAAGGAGTTTTTTTTATATAATGATATGTTATTAGTTCGTGTTGTTATTGTGTTGCGTATTCTATTTTAAATCGTGTGATATACTATGAACTCTGATTTTTTTTAACAGTATTAATTAAAAAAAGAGGATTCTTAACTGAGAAATAAAAGTATATTTGCCGGACTAAATAAACTTACATGAAAAAAAAATACACATTTTTATTATTAGGACTGCTTTTATTCAGTCTATCTAACGCTCAAAATGAAGAGATTATTTGGAGCGAAAATTTTAATAATTATCCCCACCTTTTTGGGATCGAGGGAAGCGGAGCTGGAGTCGTTAATATTGGGGGGTATGATCCCGCTACTTTTACTAAATGGCAGCTTCTAGATAACGGTGCAGATCTGGTTAATTTTTCGGATTATGTAGCCGTATTCAGCTCTTCGGCCTACCTAGATAAGCACTTAAGAGCGCAAGATACAGATGCAGGGGTCGATTGGGTAACAGAAAATATAGATATTTCTAATTACAGAGATGTATCTGTTAGTTTGTATGTTGAAGAAATAGGAAATCATGAAGATTCTGAAATATCTGGAGGTGATTGGTTTGATGTCTATTATAGTTTTGATAATGGGGCTAGTTACACATTATTATCTAGTTGGAATAATTTAGGAAATGCAACGCACACTATTACAGGAGATACTGCACATGGGGCATCATGTACAGCCGATAGTGACTTTGGAAGTACAAAAATATTTTTTAATATTCCAGATATTCAAGACAGTTTACGATTAAAGGTTACATTAAAAAACGACTCTACAACTGAAAATTTTATTCTTGATGATGTAAATGTTATTGGAGTTGATAAATCAAATCTTTCTACACCTGATAATTCGTTAACACAAGGAGTGTTAATTTATCCTAACCCGTCTAAAGGAAACGTAAACGTAGTATTGCAAGGCGAGAAAATGGAATTTATACAGATATACGATATTAATCAACGTTTAATTAAGACATATAATTTAGCCTCTTCAGAACGATTTAATATAGAAACAACGCATTTTAGTAAAGGGATATATTTTATAAAAATACAGGATAATAAAAAGAACATAAGCAATCATAAACTAATTATTAAATAATCTTATGAGAACAGTATTAATACTTATTATATGTTGCGTAACCTTTAGTAGTTATGCGCAATTAACAACAATATGGGAAGAGAATTTTATTGGTTATGCTAATAATACAGGCATTGAAGTTAGTAATGGAGCTCTTGTAGATACAGGGGATTATAATACTTCTCCTACAAGATGGACCATAGATGCTAATAATATAAATTTAAATAACGAAGGTGCAGGAGGAACTATTGTTAATTCAACAAACAATGTGTTTAACCCTAGGTTTGTAGCAAATAATACAGGAGGAGAATTAATATGGGAATCAGAACCAATTGATGTCAGTAATTTTGCAACGTCTTATTTATCTGTAACTTTATCTCGTATTGGGGATTTGGCTGAAGACGATTATATTGATGTATATTGGAAACTAGGCGATTTTGCTTTTATTTTAATAGATACTAATGGAGAGCATACTTTTCAAGGAAGTGCTGATAATGAATGCTGGGAAACTGAAAAAATCATGAAGGATTTAACAACTAGTCTGCCAACAATAACAATACGAGTGGTTATGAACACAAGTTCTACAGTAGGGGCTGTGGCTTTAGATGCAGTGCATCTTTTTGGGGAGTAATTTTAATTACTATCATCTCTATAAAAAAAATGCTTTGATAATTTTTTTATCAAAGCATTTTTTTATATAAATACTTGTTTTAGTGTGGTCTAAGTTCATGAAATAGATATAATACGACTCTTTAATAGTTTTTTATTTAATATGGAGGCATTTCGAAATTAATAGGAGTAAGAGTAATAACTTTGGTTAAAGCGTCTATGAATTCTGTGAATACATAGTAAAAAAATAAGCTTTAATGGCGTAAAAATGCTATATAAGGTCTGTAAGATATAAAATAAAAAAGCCATAAGAGTTCTCTTACGGCTAATTTTAACTAATAATAATTTTGGGAGAATTATTAATCTTATTATAATAGACGAAAACAAAAAATCACCTTACATAATTAAATGAAATGTTATGAAAAAAAAACACCCTACTATTGTTCGGGTGTTTTCTTTCAAGTATTAGAATAAATTCCCTAAAATTTATTCACTACAATTATTTAGAATTAAATCTTTACAAAGAAATAGATTTATAATATAAAAAGAATAAGGAGTTTCATTACTCTTTATAAGGCGAAAAATAAAATAGTTTGTAAAAAATAACAGGTATTAAAAAAGGGTGCTATCTTATCATGAAAAAGAGGAATTAATGCATTATACTAGAGGCAAAATAGTGAAATTTAAAGTTGTATAAATTAATTTTAAATTCTGAAAAAACAGAATAGAAATTACAGTTAGGTTGTTTCATTGTGAGAGTTTGAATTTAAAGTTAGTAAATTCGATTTTGTAACGGTCCTACTTTTTAGGGAAGCCTACAATTGACTCTCTAATAATTGAACTCAAGTTTAAAGGTTAAACAGGTAATGCCATTAACTTTGTCATGGCTGCAGCAGGGGTTAACTTTAGCAAACTAATAAATAAACTAAAACAAACTATTTATTGGATTCTATTTAGAGTAATAGAAATAAGGTGTTGGAAAATAAACATCGTTTCTAAAAATTAATAGGTACTAAATTGAATTGATTTAGACTTTTTCAAGGCGACTAAATAAATTGTTTAAACGGTATGGTCGCGGTTGTAAACTCTATAATAAAACAACTTAAATTTTATTCCATTAAATGATAGGAAGGATGGAAAAATAGAGTCTTAAAAATATTTTTTAGTTAACGGTGAGACCACGTTTTAGAGTAAGTAAATGTTTCAAAGAGGTTTAAAAAATACCAATAATTTAGATGTGATTAAAAAAACCTGCCAATAGACAGGTTTTTCAAAATATTATATATTATTTAAGGCGTCAACCAGTAAAGTCTTTTTGTTCCTACTTAACGGGATTTCATAAGATCCTACTTCAACATTTTTACTATTAAAGCGGTCAACTTTATCTAGATTTACAATATACGATTTATGTATCCTTAAAAATTTTCCTTCAGGGAGTTCGTGCTCAAAAGCTTTCATTGTAGATAATACAACAAGACTTGTTTCTTCGGTAACCAGTTTTACATAGTCTCCTAAAGCTTCAATCCACTTAATATCTTTAATATAAACCTTACGTTTTTTTAGATTACTTTTTACAAAAATGTGCTCCCCTTCGGTTTCGTTAAAATCTAACTTTAATTTATGCTGCTCTAAAGCTTTATCAACAGCTTGATTAAAACGTTCTTTTGTTATAGGCTTTTGCAAATAATCTGTGGCATCATAATTAAATGCTTTAAATGCATATTCTGTTTTCCCTGTAACAAAAATAATTTGAGGCTTGTTGTTGAGTACATCCAATAGCTCGAAGCCATTTAAAACAGGCATTTCAATATCTAAAAATATAAGATCTACCTTTTGGGTATTTAATCCATTTTTAGTTTCAAGTGCACTGCTGTACTCTGCAATAAGATTAAGCGCTGGGTGATTTTCTATAAGCTTTACAATAGATAATCTCTGTATTGCCGAATCATCTACTACTACACAATTTAGAGTCATTTGGGATTTTTATTTGGGTTTACACATCGACAATGTTACAAAAAATTCGGTTAAAAACCAAAAAACATCGGCAAGGTGTTTTTTTTTGACCTATCTTGAACCCTAAATTTACACACTTAAATAAGTGGAAATAATGTTGTGTTGTATTATATAAATGACTATTTTTGCAGCCATTTTTAACAATAAAATAGATTTTTATGAATCATTATGAAACTGTTTTCATCTTAAATCCCGTTTTATCTGAGACACAGATAAAGGAAACAGTAAAGAAATACGAAGACTTTCTTGTTTCTAAAGGAGCTAAGATGATATCCAAAGAAGATTGGGGACTTAAAAAATTAGCATACCCAATTCAAAACAAAAAAAGTGGGTTCTACCATTTGTTCGAATACCAAGTGGATGGCGATGTAATTAATCCTTTAGAAGTAGAGTTTAGACGTGATGAGCGTTTTATGCGTTACTTAACAGTTACTTTAGACAAACATGCCATTTCTTGGGCTGAAAGAAGAAGAGCTAAACTAAAACAAAAAGCGTAACTATGTCAAGTATAGAACAACAATCAAAAGGAAAAAAAGAAGGAGAAATTAGATATTTAACTCCTTTGAATATTGAAACTAACAAGACAAAAAAGTATTGTCGTTTCAAAAAATCAGGTATCAAGTATGTAGATTACAAAGATGCAGATTGGTTATTGAGATTTGTTAACGAACAAGGTAAAATTTTACCAAGACGTTTAACAGGAACTTCATTAAAATATCAAAGAAAAGTATCTGTAGCTGTAAAAAGAGCACGTCACTTGGCTTTATTGCCATACGTAACAGATTTATTAAAATAAAATACCAGTAACTATGGAACTTATATTAAAACAAGACGTTGACAATTTAGGATTTAAAGACGATATTGTAACAGTAAAGAACGGTTATGGTAGAAACTTTTTAATTCCTACAGGACACGCTATTTTGGCAACAACTTCAGCAAAGAAGGTGTTAGCTGAAAACTTAAAGCAACGTGCTTTTAAAGAGCAAAAAATGGTTGATGATGCTAATAAAATTGCAGAAGCAATGAAAGCATTAGAAATAAAAATAGCATCTAAAGTTGGATCAGGAGACAAATTATTTGGTTCTGTAAATAACATAGATATCGCTGAAGCTTTAGAAAAAGCAGGACAAACAATCGATAAGAAATTCATCACAGTAGCTGGTGGAAGTATTAAACGTTTGGGTAAATATACAGCTGTTGTACGTTTACACAGATTAGTATCTGTTGATTTAGCATTTGAAATTATTGCACAAGCATAATTTTAAATTAAACTATAATAAAAAAACCGTTTAGATACTATCTAAACGGTTTTTTTTGATTTATCTATTAATAATTTAGATTTGTAAAATGAATAAATATCTATTAATTTTCTTATTTGTATTTAGTTTTTCCTGCAAAAAAGAAAGTGCAGTACCTGTTTCTGCAAACGAAACTAAAGATAGCATAAAGCCATCTGCTTTAATTAATACTTTTAAATATACACCAGGAGCAAAGCCTATAGTTAGTGTACATCGTGGAGGAAAGGCAATTAAAGACTATCCCGAAAATTGTTTAGAAACCTTAATGTATATTAATGATAGTATAAAAGCTATTTACGAAATAGATATCGCAAAAACCAAAGATGATGTTCTGGTATTAATGCACGACAATACACTAAATAGAACCACTACAGGTGAAGGGAAAATAGAAAATTTCACGTATGATGAATTAAAAGCCTTTAATTTGGTCGATGACTTTGGTAATGAAACCAAGTTTAAAATCCCACTATTTAAAGAGGTGCTAAAATGGGCAAAAGAGAATGATGTTGTTTTAACTATAGATATAAAAAGAGGTGTCGCGGTTAAAAATATTATTAGTTTAATTAGAGAAACTAAAGCAGAAGATGTGTCCATTATTATTACATACGATATGCAACAAGCAAAAGCAGCTTATGCAGTAGCGCCAGATTTATTACTGTCTGTATCTGCAAGAAATGATAAGGAATTAGATCGGTTGCTAAAATCAGAAATACCAACAGAAAATATGTTGGCTTTTACAGGAACTCGTTTTTCACCAGATGCTTTTTATAAACGAGTACATTCTTATGGGATAAGTACAATGTTGGGAACTCTTGGGAATTTAGATAAACAAGCTAAAGCTAAGGGAGAGGCTTTATATAAAAGATGGATAGATAAGGGAATAGACGTGTTAGCAACAGATCGTCCTTTTGAAGCCGCAAATGCAATTAAATAAAAATAAATACAAGATTCCCAGAAAAAAGGGAATGAAATAATATTTCCGATGAAGTACGCAAGATTAACAAAAGAACAATTTGAAGAACTACACCAAGAGTTTATCAATTTTTTAGCAACACAATCTATAACAGCAGAGGAGTGGACAAATTTGAAAGCTAATAAACCAGAAATGGCAGAAATGGAGTTAGATGTGTTCAGTGATTTAATATGGGAAGGTGTTTTAGGGCAAGCAAAATTCTTGGAACATATATCACCACAAAGCATTCACTTGTTTGCTTTAAATGAAGATTATATGCATCTTATTGGGATTAAAATAAATAACGATATCGATGTCACAACAAAAGATGGATTTAATTGGTTGCGAGAGAATTTAATGAATGATGCTGTAGAATTTGTTAAAGCCAAAAAAAATTATACTGAAGATAAACTCTTAGATAAATTCACCTTAATACAACAAGGAGCCGTTATTACTAAAGGAGAATTGTATAATTATATGTACAAATTGGTAAATTAAATTTATAGAATTTTTACATTTACCCTTGATCCATTGATGCATAATGAATAACTATTTGCACTTTTTTTAATGAAAAGCTTTTAATCAAGAATTCATTAATTATTTTTGTTTCTAGCAATGATTTGAAAGGCTTACTTCCAAATAATGTTAAAGAAAATTATTAATAAAAGGGCCTGTTTTTACAGGAAACAAATATGGCACAAAAACCAAGTACACCAAAAGGAACTAGAGATTTTAATCCAAAAGAAGTCGCAAAGCGTAATTATATTTTTAATACCATAAAATCACAATTTCAAAGTTTTGGTTTCCAACCTATAGAAACACCTAGTTTTGAGAATTCTGAAACATTATTAGGGAAATATGGAGAAGAAGGCGATCGTTTGATTTTTAAAATTTTGAATTCTGGTAACTTTTTTTACAATAAGAGTAATACAATCGAATTGCCTAAGGCTATTGAAGATTTAAAGGTATTGTCTGCTGAAAATATAACTACAGAACAAAGAATAGCATTAAATAAATTTACAAATCGTATTTCGGAAAAAGCACTGCGTTACGATTTAACGGTGCCGTTTGCTAGATATGTTGTACAACACCAAAATGATATAGCTTTTCCTTTTAAGCGTTATCAAATACAACCTGTTTGGAGAGCAGATAGACCGCAAAAAGGAAGATTTAGAGAGTTTTTTCAATGTGATGCAGATGTTGTGGGATCAAAATCTTTATGGCAAGAAGTAGAATTTATACAGCTATACGATAATGTGTTTTCTGCTTTAAAATTATCGGGAACAACAATTAAAATTAATAATCGTAAAATACTGTCTGGTATTGCAGAAGTTATTGGTGCAAGCGATAAGCTTATTGATTTTACTGTAGCCTTAGATAAATTAGATAAAATAGGAGAGGAGAAGGTCAAAGAAGAAATGATTAATAAAGGTATTTCACAAACTGGTATAGATAAACTACAACCTTTATTTAGTATTTCAGGGACATTTCAATCACAAATAGAAAGTCTAAAGACCATTTTAAGTGCTTCTGAAGAAGGAAAAAAAGGGATTGAAGAATTGACTTTTATTAATGATGCGATATCTACATTAGGATTAAAAACAGCGGTTTTAAAATTAGATGTTACTTTAGCTCGTGGATTAAACTATTACACAGGGGCCATTTTTGAAGTTGCAGCTCCAGAAGGTGTAAAAATGGGATCTATAGGTGGCGGTGGACGCTATGATGATCTTACAGGAATCTTTGGACTTAAAGATGTTAGTGGAATAGGTATTAGCTTTGGGTTAGATCGCATCTGTTTAGTATTGGAAGAATTAGAGTTATTTCCAGAAACCATTACTAAAAGTACAGAGGTATTATTTCTTAATTATGGAAATAATGAAGCTTTATTTAGTTTAAAAGCTATAAAAACGCTGCGTGAATCAGGAATTAATGCAGAATTATATCCAGATGCAGGATTGTCTGGAAAGCAAAAGAAAAAACAAATGAATTATGCTAGCAAACGAAAGATTCCTTTTGTTGTTATAGTTGGAGAAGAAGAAATGGAACGTAATACTTATACTCTAAAGGATATGACATCTCGCGATCAAACAAAAGTATCGCTTAATGATTTGATAGCCTCTGTTAAAGGATAAAAACTTAAATAAGCAATAGAATAAAAAATCCCATAATATCTTATGGGATTTTTTTATGCATTTAATTAACTCTTACTTTTTTAGCAAGTTTACCTTTGCGAGTTATAATTTCTAAGACATAGTTGCCCTGGCTAATATTGCCCGTATTATATTGGAATCGTTTATGGTTTTTAAACACTTCAGCCATAAATATATTTTGTCCAAGAATAGTATAGAGTGCTATAGATTCAATAGCAATAGCGTTTGGGTTTTTCACAATTATGGTTTCATTATTGTTTGCAAAATGAAACTGTATGTTATCATTAGTATTAAAATCATCATTACTTAAAACACTAGGGATTTCAAATCTTAATTGAAAGCGCTCGAGATATTCTCCAGCCGGAAGTGTTATTGAAAATTGATGGTCTCTAATATCATGGTACAATTGCGTAACCGTATCGTAGAGGTATATTTCTAAATCTGAAGGCACATTAATAAGCTCATCAATGCTAAAAGTATTAATACCACTAGTGCTAGTGTGTAGCCCTAAAGGGAGTACCGACTGCGCTAGAATATTATCTATACCTTGACTAGAATATTTCTTGTTTTCAATAATCCAATACATATCATCTATTTGATTTTCGGTGAGTTCTCCATCATAACCGTAATCAAAACCTGCACTAGCATTTTCATCTACCGTAGCTAATAATTGTCTATGTATAGATCCAACCGAATAAAACCCTAATCTAATTTTCATTCTGCTATCTTGGGATTCCAATGTATTTTCGGTTAGCGTATTGCTTGTTGTTTGATTTCTAATAAAGACAGAATTTTGATTTTCTTTATAAAAAACACGTTGTCTGTTGCTAAAGCGAATATTACCATTCGTTTCACCGGTAACAAAAAATCCTTGAGCTACAGGGATGTAACGTCCAGGGCGTTTTGTAGGCACTCCACCATTAGCAAGGACGTTATTTCCGTAAGAAGCTGCGGGCACAGCCCCTGAAAGATTGTAAGTTGCATAGCCTCCTTGATATTGTGTTGTAATGTGTGAGCCTCCGCCCCAATGTTCCCAAAAATATAAAGTTCCAGTAGTCGATCCAGAGCCACCAATAACAGGGGCATTGTCTATAATAAACTGGTGGGCATCTAAAGCAGAAGGATAGGGATTTCCAACTAAGTAATCATTACCACTAATTAAAGGGAGTGTAATGTCTCCATTGTTAGGCTTGCCTTCGAAGGTATAATTTTGTTGTAACGAAACATTCCCCGCAGTATCATTTATGCCTTTCATAGAAAAGCCTTCTCCAGAGTTTAAGAGTCCTGTACTGCGTATTTGCTGCCAATTGTAATAATTGTTAGCATCGTTACTAAATTTCCATATCCAATAATCGGCAATACTAATAGGAGTTCCCAAAGCACCATCATACGTATTGTTTATAAAATTGATATTTGTAGGTGCGTTAGGATTTGTACCATCTCTAAGTACGTCGCTAACGGAATAAGTGTTGTTATTTGTTGTTGTATTTTGTTTTCCAACAGGAGAAGCCCAATAATTATAAGTGTAGCGGTCTCTTGTGCCTTGTTGATCGCGTTGCAAGGAACCAGCACTGTTTGCGGCTAAGCGACTACTACTTGTTTGTATTAGCTGAGACTCACCTTGCAGGTCTAAAGTCCCATCAAGTTTTAGGTAACCCGTATTGTATATACCAGAATCGTTATTTACAGTTAGTGAGCTGCCAGAATCTATAATAAGCCCCATATGTTTGTGGTTTTGAGAAGTGCTCACCTGGGCATTGTTAGCAATACGAACGATGGCCCAATCCTTATTAGGAAGGCTTACCATATCCCAATATGCACCAAATTCCCATGTGGTTTGATTAGTCCATGCGCCATTAATATTAGCGACGTAGGGCATGGGGGCATTTTGTTCTTCTACTGTAGTAATGTTGTATAATGCTCCATCTCTACCATGAATAGATTGATCGATGACCTTTCCTAAATTTACAGGAGCCATTTTATAATATAATTGTAAACTAGCGGCATTTAAACCTGTAATGGCTTTAGGGACAGTTACGCCTTCTATGGTTGTTGCATTGATTTCTATTTCTTGATAGACTTGTTCTTGAAGTTGGATTTCTGTTAAGGCAACATTGTAGACTCTAACATCATCAATAAAAGCATGTATAAAATTTTCATTTATAGATGGATTTCGTCCAATAAAATACTGACTGGAAGTTGTAGTTAAGTTTCCAGAAGCGATAATCGAGGCGATCTGTTCTCCGTTAATGTATAGTTTTAGATTGGCACCATCGTATATGCTAGCCACGTGTGCCCAGATATTATTGGTAAGCGTGTTTGTACTGCTAATATTGTAAGTTCCGTTTGTTGTACTTACCGATGCGCTTAGTCTGCCATTTGCTTCTACCCATAATTTAAAGTTATCTTGCCCCATAATATAGCCTTTGTCTCCAAAAGTTGTATTTAGGCGTACCCAAGCCATTTGACTTACAGCTGTATTATTTCCTATAAAAGAGGTCACAGAAATAAAATCATCGATACCATCGAAATCGATTGTAGAGGGCGGCAATGTTTCACGATAGGCAACTTCGGAGGTATCGCCTATTTCATTAGGAAGATTTACCATAGGGTTGTTTACATTTCCATTAGGGTCCAGGTAAGATATTCCTATTACGTTAAGTCCTCCTTCAGTATTATCAGTGACTCCATCGTTATCACTATCGAGGTCTAAATAATCGAAAATACCATCTAAATCAGTGTCTTGTGGTGTGTTAAAGCTTGCTCCAAAACCTACAGTTGTATCAAATATATCAATCACACCATCCCCATCAGAATCATCATTACTTACATCGCCATCATTAGCATAATTAGTAGCATAACTTACCGTTAATTGTGCTTCTATAGTATCGGGAATCCCATCTGCATCGCTATCTAAATCAATATAGTCATCTTCTGCATCTCCATCAAAATTGCCTGGAGTAATCCCCGTATTTTGGCCATATAAAGCTTCTATAGCATCCGCAAGACCATCATTATCGGTGTCTATAAATTGCGATCCATCTATTATGCCGTTACTATCTGGATCAAAGGCGATTGGGTTTAATCCGCTTTCTAATAAATCACTAATGCCATCGTTATCGCTGTCTAGGTCTTGAGCATCTGTAATGCCATCGTTATCTGTATCTGCTGCTGTATAACAAATCATGCTTGATTGCCAGTCTTTAACAATAAAGTCATCGGCACCAGCATCAAAAGTAGCGCTAATGGTTGAAATAGGAGTGGGGATGTTAAAAACAAGAGTCGCATACTCTTGTTCTTTTAGAAATAGGTTGCCTTGAGGTGATGGATTAGCATTATTAACTGTAGCTCCATTAGAAAGAAAGATGCGAGCATCACCACCATAACTTCCGCCACTAGAGGTTCTTATTTCAGAATAAAGGACCCCGTTAATAAAAAGCCTGTAAGTGTGTGTTGTATTCCCTGGGCAAGAGAAGAATCCTGTGCAATTTTTCCAATAAATATCAAATGAAATTGTAGAATTTGTTGTAGAATCTGTTAAATCACAGTCTAAGGTTTCTGAAAATGTGGTTGGTCCAGATAAATCAAAAGCAACAACATTTAGATTCAATAAAGGGACGTTTACAGGCAAAAATGTTGTGTCACTATCTAAAATCCCATCGTTATCACTGTCTAAGTCTAAACAATCGGTAACCCCGTCATTATCAGTGTCTCTAGAGGTAACTACTATAACTTCCGCTAGGGAGAGAATTTTATTGTTGCCTTCAACGCTTATTCGAATGTAACGGCCAGTGGTATTTATGTTTGGTATAAGTACATTGTTTGTGACAGTTCCTGGATGGGAATAGGTATATACAATGACCGAATTCTCGTCTAGAATTTCCAGAATAAAGTTATCTAATCGATTTGTCCATCCATCTGTTCTGTTGTAAATATTAACAGAAGACAATGTGTAAGAATTTTCCATATCTAAAAGCCACCAAGGATTGGTTTCAATATTAGTATGGGTAACACTTCCGGACGAATAGTTGCCATTAGTATTTCCGTCTCTAGCGCGATTAGGAATACCACCATAATCAATTGAACTTTGAGAGGCAATGCCGCCTATAAAAACATCATCACAAGGGATGGCTGGAATTTTTACAGCCATCCTTTCATTAGTTTGTTTGCTTGTTTGTTGTTGGGAAAAGGTTTGGGTGCTAATAAAACATGAGAGTAAATAGCAGACTAGGAGTAATCTTTTTTTCATATAGGTTAAGTTAAAATTTTTAGGTGGGAGAAATATATATAATAATGAGAAAGCAAACATTTATATAGATATCATAAAATATCACAAGGCCCAGTTTTAAAGTGATAAAACTGCTTTTTATATTATAATAGCTGCGAAATGAGTGCAGATTTTTGATTTCAAATATGTAAAATAAATTCCTTGAGACTTTCGTTTTGAATGGCTAATTTTTTTTTCAAACGACTTCTTGTGTTGTTAATACTAAGGTGTGATAATTTCATTACTCGACCAATGTCTTTAGAACTCATCCCAGATTTTATGTATACAATAATCTGTTTTTCATTTTCATTTAAATTAGGAGCTATGACTTTTAATCTTTGAAGAAATTTATTAGTTCTTGTTACAGCTTCGCTATGTAATGACGAATAACGACTTTCTGATGATAATTCATCATTTATAATATTTAAAAGCGCTAAAATTTCCGTATTTTGAATGCTATTTTTTTTAAGTTCTAGCGTGGCTTTTTTTAATTTTTCTAAGGTTTTGTTTTTATCCTCTGCAGCTAATAGGAATGTTTCTAGGAGATTGTTTTTGTGTTCTATGTCTTTTACTAGGCTTTGATTTCGTGTATTTACAATTTGTTTTTCAGATTCCCAGAGTTCTCTTTTTGTTTTTCTTATTTTTATTTGTTTGGCACTTATAATAGAGAATGTCGCAATTATTGTTAATGCAAGTACTATTATAAAAAAGGTGAAAGCGACTACTTTCTCTTTTTTTATTTTTTCAGTCTCTAATTCCATAAATTGAGTGTTTAATTTATTGTTTAGTTCCTGAAAATTAAACTTAACCATTAGTAACGATCGTTGACCGTTTAATATATTTTTTATATTTTCTTCTTTGAGGGTTGTATATTTTTTGTAATCTGTAATAGCCGAATTAAAATCTCCTAAGGCTTTTTTTATTGCTATCTTTAATTTAAAAATCTTAATTTGAAGATCTATAAAAAAATCAGAATCGGATAATAATGCCGCTTTATTTAGAGTATCTAGCGCTTGTTTTGACTTCTTTAATTTAAACCAAATCTTGGCTTTTTCAATTAAACTTTTAATTACAATATCATTATTTTTATGGGCTAAAGCATTTTTGTAAGCTAGATTTAATGCTTCAAGTGCTAGTGTGCTTTTATTTTCTAAAAAAAAAGCTTTGCCTTTGAGTAAGTGAATAAATTCTAGTCCTTTTTTGTAGTTTGCTTCTTTAAAAATTTGTTTAGATTCTTCTAATTCTTTTAAAGCTTGCTTTGGCTTATTTAATAAAATTAAAATTTCAGCTAAATTCGATTTAGCAATCCCATTATTTATTTTTGCATTAGGTTGGGAAGTTACGATTTCAATACACTTTTCTCCGTATTCAAGGGCTAGATTATAATCTTGTTGTTGTATATATATAGACGCTAATTGTGCATAGGTTGCAGCTATAGTAAGATTAGGAGCTTTGGATTTGATTATTGAATTTAGAATTTCTAAGGCGTCAATAAAGTTGTGACTATTTGAATAGATCATAGAAATGTATAAATCTACTTTAAGAATTTCATCTTTATTATTAGTCCTTTTAAAGTGTTTCCTAGATTGTAAAAAGTCTTTTAGTGAATTTTCGAACTTTCCTTTTTTAAAATAAAGCAATCCTCTTGTATAAAAACTTTCTCCAAGTTGGTTATAGGTATCAATATTTTTATGACTGTTTTTGTTTGTGTTGCGCTTTTCTAAATTGGCAATGGCTTGTGCTAAATGATTAAAAGCTTTTGTATTGTCTTCTGTGATAGAATAGACTTTGCCTAGTGTTATTAACGCCGCTATTTTACCTTTAGGATAGTTAATACTATCGGCTAAAAAAGAAGCCTCTAAGGCCTTTTTTTTTGAAGCAGATGGGATTGAATACACATCTATTGCAGCTTTATGGTTTAGCGAGTCTATTTTGTTTTTTACTAATTCGGAATTGTTGTTTTGGTTGGAAGTCTCTTGTTTTTTACAAAAAAAAAATAAAAAACAACATAATATTAGGATATGCTTGTTCATTTTTGAAAGTTATGGGGTAATCTCTCAAAAATAGAGGTTTTTAATTACTTAAATGAAAGCCTAGCGTTAATTTTTTTGTGATATGATTGCTATTTTTTTTAATTGTTAATTTTTTTAAGTAATCTAGATTTTATTGATGACAAACGGTATATATTATAGTAAAATAGATGTTGTTTTAAAAAGTTGGTAAAATAGAAATTATTTATAATAAGCAACAATTAGCCTTTAAATAATCTATTTTACTGTTAGAGTTATATTTTTTTAAGCGATAGAAAAGAGAATGATGATAATGATGTTGAGATTTTTCTTTTTTTGCTTCTTTTTTATTTTTGTTAGTAAAGTCGTATTCTATTTCAAAGGCTTTATTTATTAATGTGTTTTGAGTGTTATTGAAACGTATTTGGAAACGATTTAGGGCCTCTCCAGATGATAGTTCTAAAATGGCAGCATCCTCTTTTTAGTTATAAAAACAGCTCTGTCGCTAAGTTGTATCGATAAATGTTTAACCCTTTAGGAATATTTTTAGTGTATCAATTTTAATTGCATTTACGTCATTTTCATTCTTATGAATTCCTATAGGTAAAATGCTACTTTCTACAATAGTATTAATACCTTGTATAGGAACTTGTTTTTATTCAGTATCCAATATATGTCATCAATTTGTGATTCTGTATTTATGACGTCTAGTTTATTCCTTGACTTGTCATCTATAGGAATTAGTATTTGTTTTTATATACTGTTTACAGAATGAAACTCCAATCTAATTTTTATTCTATTACCTGTGTTTTCGGTGGTGGTGTTTTTAATGTTTGAATTATTTCTAATAAATATAGAGTTGTTGCTTTCTTTTTGGAATACACGTTGTCCGTTATTAAACACAATATTTCTGCAAGCTGTATTTGTAGTCTTATTTTGTCAGCTTTTAAAGGGGTATTTTTTTTATATAAAAGCCCAAGCCCATGTTTTTATACTGCAGCTTGACAGTTAACGGTAAAGCATGTATCTTTAACTCATTAAGGAGTCGCTTTAAAATAAAATCTAGTAATTGGAAATTTTTGACCTATTTAACATTATCCTAAATTTATGAGTAATTACCATATAAAACATATAGAAGAGTATTGGCAAGTTTATAGAAAATCTATACAAGACCCAGAACGTTTTTGGGAAGAGATAGCAGAGGAACATTTTTTATGGAGAAAAAGATGGGATAATGTTTTGAGCTGGGATTTTTCAAAACCAGAAGTTAAGTGGTTTGAAGGTGCCGAATTAAATATTACAGAGAATTGTATAGATAGACATCTTGCAACACGAGGAGATAAAACAGCAATACTTTTTGAACCTAATAACCCTGAAGAAGAAGCGGAGCATATAAGTTATAATGAATTACATGCACGTGTATCAAAATTTGCTAACGTTTTAAAATCTCAAGGTATCGAAAAAGGAGATCGTGTTTGTATTTATTTACCAATGATCCCTGAATTAGCAATTTCAATATTGGCATGTGCAAGAATTGGCGCTATACATTCAGTGGTTTTTGCTGGGTTTTCGGCAACAGCATTGGCAACACGCATTAATGATTGCGATTGTAAAATGGTTATTTGTAGTGATGGTAGTTTTCGAGGGAATAAAACAATTGATTTAAAACCTATAGTTGATGATGCTTTAGAAAGCTGTAAAGGGGTGTCTACGGTTTTGGTTGTGCAACGAGTTAAGTCTAATATAATAATGAAAGAAGGTCGCGATAAATGGCTGCAGCCGCTATTAGATAAAGCAAGTGTTATATGTAAAGCGACCACAGTAAAGGCTGAAGATCCATTATTTATTTTATATACTTCAGGTTCTACAGGTAAACCAAAAGGCATGGTGCATACTACGGCTGGATATATGGTATATTCTGCTTACACATTTAAAAATGTTTTTCAATATCGAGAAGATGATATTTATTGGTGTACGGCAGATATTGGTTGGATTACGGGGCACAGTTATATTGTATATGGACCATTAGTAAATGGAGCAACAACAGTTATGTTTGAAGGAGTCCCGTCTTATCCAGATTTTGGAAGGTTTTGGGAAATTATTGAAAAGCATAATATCACTCAATTTTATACCGCACCAACAGCAATTAGAGCTTTGGCTAAAGAGAATTTAGAATATGTAAACAAACATAATCTTAGTTCTTTAAAAGTTTTAGGAACCGTAGGAGAGCCTATAAATGAAGAAGCTTGGCATTGGTATAATGATAATGTAGGGAAAAAAAATAGCCCTATAGTAGATACTTGGTGGCAAACAGAAACAGGTGGAATTATGATTTCTCCAATACCCTACTCAACACCTACCATACCCACCTATGCAACATTACCTTTACCAGGAATCCAACCAGTACTTATTGGAGATAATGGAGTGGCGTTAAAAGGGAATCAAGTAGAAGGCCATTTGTGTATTAAATTTCCTTGGCCATCAATGGCGCGAACAATTTATGGAAACCATAAACGCTATAAAGAAACTTATTTTTCGGCATATAAAAACACATACTTTACTGGAGATGGGGCATTACGGGATGCTGTAGGTTATTATAGAATTACAGGACGAGTAGATGATGTAATTATTGTAAGTGGGCATAATTTAGGAACAGCACCTATAGAAGATGCTATTAATGAACATCCTGCAATTTCAGAAAGTGCGATTGTTGGTTTTCCTCACGAAATAAAAGGAAACGCTTTATATGGTTTTATTACATTAAAGGAAACAGGAGCGGGGCGGAATCAAGATAATTTAAATATTGAAATTAATCAACTTATTACGGATAGAATTGGACCAATAGCAAAGCTAGATAAAATTCAATTTACAAACGGCTTGCCAAAAACAAGATCTGGTAAAATAATGAGGCGTATTTTACGAAAAATAGCATGCAAGGAAGTTTCTAATTTAGGCGATATTTCTACCTTATTAAACCCAGAAGTAGTAAAAGATCTTATTGAAGCATCTAAAGAATAGTTTTTAATAACTTTAAAATAAGACGCTTATTTGTTTTAGGCTTAATGTTTTGTATAGATTTAATGAAATAGGCTTTAAAACGTATCGTTAAATTCATTAAGTGTTTGTTTTGAAAACATTAAAAGTTACTTCCTTTTTAAAGTCTGTTTTTTAATTTAAAGCGTATATGTATTGAACTTACATTACCCCCTTAAATATGAAAAAACAGACTGCTTTAGTGCTTTATTGTTCACTACTCTTTACTCTAGTAGGGCATACTCAAATTACTGCCATTAATTTTGAAAATGCTAACTATAATTTTGGATTGAAACCGACAAATATTGAACCTAATGCGCTATCCGAGGCTTACATATCTTGGAGGAGTACTTTTGCTATATCATGTGCTAATGGGAAATACCGTATAAAATTTGATACACCAACAGAAACTGTTTCTGAAGGGATCGCCTATGGTATGTTACTCTCTGTTTATGCTAACGATAAAGAATTGTTTGATGGATTATGGCTGTATTATAAAGGGTTTTCAAATGTAAATGGAGTTATGAATTGGAAAATTAATGGTTGTACTACCGTTATTGGTCAAAACGGGGCTTCTGACGCAGAATTAGATGCTGCCTATGCATTAATTGTTGCTGATAAACGTTGGGGGAATGCCGGAACAATTAATTACCACGATGATGCTATCGCATTAATTAATGCAATAAAAACACACGAAGTAGAAAATGATACTAATGTTTTGAAACCAGGAGATGCATGGGGTGGAAGCGCTAATACTAATCCGTCCTATTTATCTCCTGGCTACTTTAGAGTTTTTGGAGTATACTCTAATGATGTATCATTTTGGAATGATGTAGCTAATAAAAGTTACACAATATTAAACGCGAACTTGTCTCAAAATAACGCCGTATATAATTTGGTTTCAGATTGGTGCCAGTCTGATGGGACCTATTCTAACCAAGTGCCATGGGCTTATAATCAAGGGAAATCATATTATTATGATGCAGCAAGAACACCTTGGAGAATTGCTATGGACTATATATGGTATGGTAATTCGCAGGCACTTAGTTATTTGGGTTTATGTAATGCTTTTGTTAATGTACAGGGCGGCATTAGTCAGATATATCCTGGTTATTCTCAAGCAGGCGCCGCAATTAATACGTCTTATAAAGATCCTACATTTACAGGAGCGTACGCAGTAGCGGCGATGTCTTCTATAAATCAAGATTTTGTAAACAACGGCTATACCGAATTAAAAAACCAACCAACCAATGCTTATTTTGGTGCCACTTTAAGGGTGTTATATTTATTTGCTTTATCTGGTAATATGTATAATGCTTTGGATGAAAATGTATTAGAGGTGGCTAAAACTAACCTAAAACTATTTAAGATAAATTTTAATATTGACTCGCAGTGTTTAAATATAACATTTAAATATCCTAAGTCAAGAACCGTTAACCTTTACACAATTAATGGCGAGCGAGTAATGTTTAAAAAGGTGCTTGGTTTGCAGGCTCAATTAAATTTAAAATACTTTAATGCTGGTGTTTACTTCTTAAAAGTTGATGGTGAGAGTTTTAAATTTATAAAGCCTTAGCGATCGTTATAAAATTATATTTAAAGGCTTCTCGGTAAATATACTTATTCTTTTAAATAATCAAATCGACTTTGTGTTATAATAATTGAGAGTTAAAACAGTCGTTTTGAAATTGAGTTTAAGTATCGAGAGCCTTTTTTTTTCATAAATAAACTCAATATTCGTTTTCATTTTTCTATAAATGGATGATTAAAAAAAAGAAGCGTAAAGGCTTAAAGGCTCTTTTTTGTAATGACCTGTATTTTATTGTGTAATGTTTTGTGAACAGGGCATTTATCTGCGATTTGTAAGATGCGTTCAATTTGTTTTTCATTTAGAGCTCCTGTTAACTTTATTTCCCGATTAAAGGTGTCGATTCTTGCTGAGGTATTCTCACAATTTTCACAATCTGTAGCGTGTATTTTGTTATAACTAGTATGAACTTCTACATTATGTAAATCCCAACCTTTACGTTTTGCATACATTTGAATGGTCATAGCAGTACAAGCGGACAGTCCAGCGGAAACTAGTTCGTATGGAGAAGGGCCAAAGTCATTACCGCCATAGTTTGTTGGTTCGTCTGCTGTTAAGTAGTGATTCCCAATTTTCATTTGTGTCGAAAATCCTTCAGATGCATTTAAACGGGCTACAACTTGTTGTTGTGTTTTAAGAAGGTCAGTCTTAGGCATATTAACATAGCGTTTAGCCCAGTTAGCAATTATATTTCCAACGTAAATAGAATCGTCACGATTCATAAGTAAGTGGTCTGCTCCATCAATAGAAATAAAGCTTTTAGGATGGTGTGCTGCAATATAAATTTCTTCAGCATTTTTAATTTCTACTGTAGAGTCTTGAGGAGAATGTATTACCAATAATGCTTTGTGTAGCTTCTTAACGACTTGAGGAAGCGAATGTACTTCGATGTCGTCTAAGAATTGTTTCTTTATTGTAAAAGGGCGCCCGCCAATATTTACAGCAGCTTGACCTGTAGTCTTTATATCGTCGACACTACTTTTAATTAAATGTTCTATATGATTAGGATTTGAAGGCGCACCAATGGTAGCAACAGCTTTTATGGATGTTATTTTAGAACCAGCAAAAATAGCTGCAGCACCTCCTAAGGAGTGTCCAATAAGTAGGGAAGGGGCGGTATAGTTGTTATTTAAAAAATGAGCAGCATGTATTAAATCTTCAACATTTCCAGAAAAATTAGTGTCTTCAAAATCGCCGTCACTTTCTCCTAATCCTGTAAAATCAAAACGTAACACACCAAAACCACTGGAAGTTAATGCGCGACTAATATTTTTTACTGCGGATAAGTTTTTATTACAAGTAAAGCAGTGTGCAAATATTGCAAAGTTATGCGGACGTTGATTTAATGGAAGCTCTAGACGTCCCACTAATTGTTGCCCTTCATTATTGGTAAATGTTACTTTCTGAATCTTCATAATATTAACTAATTTAGTACTAAGTCGGTTGTTTTGTGAGATACTTTCTCATATAAACGTATAGTAATTAATAGTTGTAAAGTGAATGGTCGTAAAGAATGTAAAATTACCTCTTATCTATTACTTCTAGATTTAATATTTGCTTCACAATATTTTATGATCTCTGTAATTCGTTTTTGTTTTGTAGTGACTCGTTTTGCTTGACTTAACCAATATAAATATCCTTTCTGATACGAAGGTGCAAAGCCCTTGTAGTTTTTATAGGCAATGGGGTTTTTATTAAATGCTATTTGTAAGTTTTCAGGTATAATTCTGCTTTCTACATGGTCTAAAGCAGTCCAAGAGCCATTTTGTTTCGCAATTTCTATAGCGGCTAAACCACTTTTGTGCATTAATTTTGAGCGTGTTAACGCTTTAATATGTTTTTTGTTTAAAGCACTCCAAACGCTTTTAGGGTTTCTTCTGCTAAAGTATTGTTTGCGTTTTCCATTGCCAAGGCTTTTTACCGTTGCATCTATCCAACCGTAGCATAACGCAACTTTTACAGCTTCTTCCCATCTCATAGAAGGCTCAGGATTTTCAACTTTATAAAAAATAAGATAGACGCTTTCCGATTTAGAGTGGTTTATATGTAACCATTTTCGCCATTCTAAATCGGTTTTAAAATACAGCTCTTGCGACGTCATATTATATTAAATCTTTTTAGTCTCTATATAGAAGTCTCTATCTATTTCAGTTTTAGAATTTTTAGAAGGTAATTTTAAGGTTTTACTTTGTAATGTTGGTGTGACCCATTGTTCTTTTCCGTCTATTAAAATTTGAATGGGCATCTCAAAACCGTCTACAACATTGGTCCATTTGTATTTTAACTTCCCTTTCTTTATGGAGTACTCAAAAACAGGGATTCTAATGTCTCGCAGATATTGATCAAAAATAGATTTTAATTTTAAACCAGATTGTTCAGACATATAGTTTTCTACTTGTTCTGTTGTTACAGTCTGGTGGTAAAATTGGGAGTTAAGCCCTCTTAAAATACTTCTCCATTTTTCATCATCATTAACTAATTGTCTAATAGTATGTAACATGTTAGCCCCTTTGTAATACATATCGCCAGAACCTTCAGAATTTACATTATAAGTCCCAATTATTGGGCGGTCATTTAGTATCTTTTTTCGCGTACCGATCACATAGTCTGCCGATGCCTCTTTTCCATAATAATAGTTTATAAAGAGGTTTTCTGAATATGCAGTAAAGCTTTCATGAATCCACATATCTGCAATGTCTACATACGTTATGTTGTTTGCAAACCATTCATGTCCAGCTTCATGTATGATAATGAAATCGAATTTTAGTCCCCATCCTGTTCCCGATAAATCATTACCTAAATATCCTTTTTGGTATTGGTTTCCGTAAGTTACTGAGCTTTGATGTTCCATGCCTAGATAAGGAACTTCAACGAGTTTAAAACTGTCTTCATAAAAAGGATATGGACCAAACCAATGCTCAAAAGCCTTTAGCATTTTAGGGGCATCACTAAAATGTTTTTTAGCTTTTTCTAAATTCTCCTTAAGCACATAATAGTTTAAATCTAAATCACCTTTTTCTCCTTTGTATACTTCAGAAAAATTAACATAGTTTCCAACGTTAATGTTTACACCATAGTTATTTATTGGATTTTTTACTGTCCAATGATAAGTTGTTGTATTATTATTTTTTTGTTCCACTTGTTTAAGTCTTCCGTTGGAAATATTCATTAACTTGTTAGGAACATTAACGCTTATATCCATACTGTCAACTTCATCATACATATGATCTTTGTTGGGCCACCAAACACTGGCCCCTAAACCTTGACACGAAGAGGCTATAAAATGATTGCCATTAGTATCTTTTTTCCATGAAATCCCTCCATCCCAAGGCGCACGAATAGCTTCTCTCGGGTGGCCTTCATAATATACATCTAGGCTGTTAATAGCCCCTATAGTTTGCGGGTCTATTAATGTAATAAAATGTGCATTGCCTTCTTTGCTAATCTTTAGTGTTTTTCCATTTTGAGTAACTTTTGTAATTTTTAAAGGCTCTTGTAAATCTATTTGCATTATAGATTTAGGTTGCAATACTTTGTATTTAATAGTGTTTTTACCTGTAATAGATTTATTTTCAGGGTCTACAGCAATATCTAGATGGTAATAGCCTAAATCCCACCATTCTCGTTCTGGTGTAATAGAGCCGCGAAGTGTATCTTGTTTTGTAAACGTATTTTTTTCGCTAAGTAAGCCTTGAGCATTTAAAGCGAAAGTACTTATAGCTAAGCTAAAGGCAATTACAATTTTTTTCATGTGTAGTGTGTTCTTAGTGTTGTTATAGTCTTTTATTAAAAAAAAGAAGACAAATATTCTTGCGATTATGTTTCCTGATTATACAATAAAATTCATCTAATTTACTAAAATAAAAAAAAACGACTCCGTTTTTGGGTCGTTTTTCTAGATAAAGCACTTTTTTTTATTCTGAACTATGATCTTCTTTTAGTTCTGTTTCGGTAATATCGTTAGTTTTTCCCTTAAAAAATAATACTGCACCAACTACAATTAATCCAATTTTAATGGCCCAAGCTGGGGTCTCTCCCCATTCATAGATCCACATAAGAATTGTTGGGACGCGTCCCATAAAGTTTAGTACGATAGCAAATAGCCCAAAGAAGACCATATATCCTCCAATTTTTTTCATTTAGATAAGTTTAGTTAAAAATATAGATTTTCAATATAGTGAAAAATAAGGAGCCTTTTCTAAAGAATTTTAAAACGTATAGGGCTATTTTTTTTTTATTATTTTAGCGACTAATTAATTAATAACCCCTAAATCTCCTCTTAAAATAATGAAACTATCGTTTTGCATTATTGGTATGTTATTCATATCGCTTACCTACTCTCAAGTAAATTGTAATCATTCAGAAAAGCCAGTTGATGAAGCATCGATTACATTAACAGAACTCTCTAATTTAATTGTCACGCCAGAATTTTATGATGTAAACCACCGTTACATTGATAAATTAGGAACACGCGGTGGTGTGCATTCGGCTGGTTTTTTAGATACATGGTTAGGTGAGACACAAATTATGTTTCCTTATAACAATTTGCCAATCAGAGTTAATTTAACCGATACCAAAATTATTAGTGATAGCAGTAACTATATGTACTGGATGACAATGGCTATGGGCCAAGAATATATGAATGTAGATATGCAGTTTATGATGGGGTTTGGTTCCAAAGAAACCTTTTCGGGAACGCCATATGCAGGGCCTCCGTTCAATACTAATTTAGAAGGAGCTTATGGGCCGTTTGAAGTAGAACTCTATACAGGTTTAGATAGAGCTATAAGTTATCCTAGTTTTTTTCCAGAGTATCAAACACAACTTGAAGCCGCATTAGATGGTACTACTTCTGGCATTGATCCTTGGGACTTAATGAATGATTATATTGGTCAAGATCCAACCATGCTGGATGAATCTCCAGTAGTGAATGCATATATATTGAGTTTAATTAACTTTTTTAGTATTTATAATTTTTACAGTTATGCCGAAGACCTTTGTTGGTCAAAAATTATTGAAGCACCGGCAGACCCTTATTATGGTCTTAGTGCGATAGCAGTTGCTTACAATCTGGGAATGTTTGCTACAGATCCAATAGCGACAACAATGACTAAATATAATTTTGAAACAACACGTGATAATCCAGAGGCAAGAAATCTTTTACCAGAAGGAAATAGTGCATATAGAATCCATATTACCGAAGTTGCAGAAGCAATTGTACAAAGAGCGGAAGATGCTAATACAGATTTATCTATCCCGCTTTGGGATTATCAAATTAATTGGTCGATTGTAGAACGTTTTTTCTTAGGCGAAGGCGGTACTGTTAATATGCAAGGAGCTGGAGGTTTATTAAAACAATTTGAAATGGATGATTTGCTTGTAAGACAAGAGATAATGACTACGTTGCAAGATGGGTTTAATATTTTAAAAGGACAGGCACCATCTTCAACAGTAAATACTATAAGTTTTAGATATGATTGGTTGGCTTTATTAAGAACTGTTAAAGACCATTTTTCAAATGCAGCGATTTTTGAAGAACCATTGAAAGGAGACGCTGCGCTAAGAATAAATGCTTATACGGGAGTTGGAGGGTGTTGTGATGGGCCTGAGACAATCGATTTTGATGGTGTCGATGATTATATAAATTTAACAGCTTTTATTGGCGATACAGACGCTACGAGTCAATTGGCTTGGCTACGTTTAAACCCCTCGTTTAGTAGTGTTTCAACGATAATGGAACAAAATAATGTTAAATTATGGATAGATACAGCTCGTAAGTTAAATGCAAAAATAGTTACTGTAGATGGCGTTTTTAGTGCATTAGCTCCACGAGAAATAACCAAAGATGTTTGGACTCATATTGGGATGGTGTATAATGGCGAGACTTTAAAACTATATATAAATGGAGAAGAGAGTATTAGTATTCCTGCGTCTGGAAACCTAATTAGTGCTACAGGCGATTATGAAATTGGAAGATCGGTTACTGGTAATGAATATATAAATGCATTTATAGATGATACTAGAGTATATAATACTGCTTTAAATTCGAGTCAATTACAAGCTCAAGTTTATCAAGAAATTGAGGTTGATGGATCTGCGATACGAGGAGTCGTAATCCCAAAAAATATTGAAGGGTTAGCATCTTCAAGTTTGGCACTATATTATAAGATGAATCCAATAGAATTGGGGAATGTTATAGACCAATCTATTTATGGGAGAAACGGCGCATTGAATAATATTACGACAGCTGAAGAACAAAATGCCCCAATGCCTTATGTCGCTTATGTATCCGGAGATTGGGCAGATACTGAAGTGTGGGAACACGGTGCTATTTGGGATATCACAAACTCAGAACATAATGACTGGGCTATTGTTAGAATTGTTAATAATGCGAAAATTACCACAAGTAATAGTCACACACTTCTAGGCTTATTGATGGAATCTGAAACAGAACTAGAGATGCAGAATGATCAATTGTTAAAAAACACAAACTATGTTAAGCTTGATGGTAAAATAGATTTAACAGGAGAGTCACAATTTATACAAACAGAAAATAGTACTCTTGATGTAACGAGTTCAGGACTATTAGAGCTTGACCAACAAGGTATTCAGGATTTGTATACTTATAATTATTGGTGCTCTCCAGTAGGAATTCGTAATAATGTTACAAATAATAATGATTATACAGTATTAGAAGTGCTTAGAGATGGAACAAATATATCTAATCCTACAGCCATTAATTTTATTACCAATGGTTATGACGGTACGTTTGGATCTCCAATAGGCATTGCAGATTATTGGATTTGGAAGTATAGTAATGATATTAATAATGATTATTACAGTTGGGAACAAATACGTAGTACAGGAAGTTTACATGCGGGAGAAGGGTTTTCAATGAAAGGGGTAAATGATACTAATGGGAACATTACTTTAGAACAGAATTATACATTTCAAGGTAAACCAAACAATGGCGATATTAGTTTGCCTATAACTATAGGGAACGAATATTTGGTAGGGAACCCCTACGCTTCAGCTATCGATGCTCATTTGTTTATTATGGATAATGCTCCTATTATTGAGAGTACTGGTGTCACCTCTGGAACACTTTATTTCTGGGAACATTGGGGTGGTGGTTCTCATATTACAACACAATACGAAGGAGGCTATGCTACTTATAATTTATCTGGAGCCGTTCCTACCGCTACAATGGGAGTAAACACAGGCGGTGTAGGCCCTACAAAATTACCTGGACGCTATATCCCTATAGGTCAAGGCTTCTTTGTTAGTGGTGAAAATACTGGCAATATTAGGTTTAATAATGGACAACGTGTGTTCCAAAAAGAAGGGAATAACTCTGTATTTTTTAGAAATCATTTACAAACCACAAGCCGTACTATTGAAGACCTAGATAGTAGAATGAAAATCCGATTAGGATTTGATTCTGTAAATGAGATACAACGACAAATACTCGTTACTGTAGATGATAATGCTAGTTTAGGAATAGATTATGGGTATGATGGCGAAAATATTGAAGGGCAAGTAGACGACATGTATTGGATGATTAATAATAAGAAATTCGTAATTCAAGGTATTGATGACCTTTCACCTAGCACGGTTTTACCAATAGGATTGCACACAGCTGTGAGTGGAATAAATACATTTAAAATAGACGAATTAATACATGTGCCTAATGATTTAGACATCTATATATATGATTTGCTTACAGAAGAATACCATAATATAAGGGAAAATGATTTCTCTATCGATTTAGTTGCAGGTGCACATTGGGATCGATTTGAGCTACGGTTTAGTAATACGCTATTGAACGTGTTTAATTTTGGTGAAAATAGTGACTTTGAGTTTTATTTTTCCAACGATAATGAAACTATAGTCCTTAAAAACCCCAAATTAAAAGGTGTTGACTCTGTCGCTTTATATAATACTTTAGGGCAATCTATAATTGAATATGATAAAATTGAAACTAAAGCATTTACTGAGTTAAAAACAAAAAGAATAACCTCTGGGAATTATATTTTAAAAATTGAAACAAAGGCTAATACGTTAACAAAAAAGGTGTTGGTTGAATAAGAAATAAAATAACTTAGGATATAAGTCTCTAAACAAATAAAAAAAGCCGTCTTCATTAAAGAAAGACGGCTTTTTTTATGTTTATACAGATTAAAAACAATATTTATTTTCGGCTTTAACTTTCTCAGCGATTTCGTTACGCAAATCTACAATATCTGGATAATTTGTATACTTCGTAAAACGTTTAAGTCCCATAAGCATCATGCGTTGTTCATCGCCTTCAGCAAAAGAAATAATACTTTCTTTCCCTTTACCTTCAACAATGCTTACGGCATTGTATAAATAGAGTTTAGACATTGCTATTTGTACCGCCTGTGCTTTCTCTCCAAAACGTTTGGCATTTTTCTCCGTTCTTAAAATGGTAGATTCCGCCATATAAATTTCAATTAAGATATCTGCCGCAGCAATTAGCAACTGTTGATGTTGTTCCATTTCTGGACCAAATTTTTGAACTGCAGCACCAGCAACCATTAAGAAGACCTTTTTTATTTTAGCAATCATAGCTTTTTCTTCAGAGAATAATTCTGAATAGTCTGGTGTTTCAAAAGAAGGAATGCCCATCAACTCTTCTTGTACAGCCATTGCGGGTCCTAATAAATCGACATGACCTTTCATTGCTTTTTTTACTAACATGCCTACAGACAACATCCTATTAATTTCGTTGGTTCCTTCATATATACGTGCTATACGAGCGTCTCTCCAGGCGGCTTCCATAGGAGTTTCTTCAGAGAATCCCATTCCTCCAAAAATTTGAATACCTTCGTCGGCACAGTTTTGTACATCTTCAGAAACAGCCACTTTTAAAATAGAGCATTCTATGGCATATTCTTCCACTCCTTTAAGTTCTGCTTCCTGGTGTGTATTTCCTGCAGCTTCGCGTAAAGCAATTCGGTCTTCGATATTTTTAGCAGCTCTATAAGTGGCAGATTCACCAGCATAGGCATTTGTTGCCATTTCAGCTAATTTTATTTTAATGGCACCAAAATCTGCAATAGGGGTTTTAAATTGTTTTCTTTCGTTGGCATATTGTACTCCGATATCTAAAATGCGACGTTGAGAATCTAAACAAGCAGCAGCCAATTTGATGCGTCCAACATTAAGCGCATTCATTGCTATTTTAAAGCCTTCTCCGCGGCCTGCCAACATGTTTTCAATAGGAACAACGGTATCATTAAAGAATACTTGACGCGTAGAACTTGCACGAATCCCTAGTTTATGTTCTTCTTCCCCTAAACTAATGCCATTAGAGGCATCATTTTCTATAATGAAACCTGTAATATTTTTATCATCTTCTATACGGGCAAAAACAATAAACACACTGCAGAATCCCGCATTGGAGATCCACATTTTTTGTCCATTAATTTTATATGTTTTACCATCTTCAGAAAGTGTGGCTGTTGTTTTGCCAGAGTTGGCATCAGATCCAGCGCCAGGTTCTGTTAAGCAGTAAGCACCAAACCATTCTCCAGAAGCTAGTTTGGGGACGTACTTTTGTTTTTGGGCCTCAGTTCCATATAGGGTAATTGGCATTGTTCCTATTCCTGTATGTGCACCGAAAGCAGTACTAAATGAGCCCGTACCACTAGAAATATAATCGCAAGTTAGTACAGTAGAGACAAAGCCCATTCCTAATCCGCCATAAGCTTCGGGAACAGCAACACCCAAAAAGCCTAAATCTCCAGCTTTACGCATACATTCTTCTGTTAAGGCGTAATCTTTAGCTTCAAAACGTGGTTTATTAGGAATGATTTCACGGTCATTAAATTCTGAAACCGCTTCTTTCATCATTTTTTGCTCTTCTGAAAAATCTTCAGGAGTAAAAACATCTTCGCATTTTGTTTCCTTAATTAGGAATTGTCCGCCTCTTAATAGTTCTTTTTCTTCCATTTCTATATAACTTATGTTCTCTTAGTCTTAATTTAAAAATTCAAATATTCCGCATGCTCCTTGGCCAGTACCAACACACATGGTTACTGCACCATATTTACCGACCATATTTTGTTTTCGCATCTCATCAAATAACTGTACAGATAGTTTCGCACCAGTACAGCCAAGCGGATGTCCTAAGGCAATGGCGCCTCCGTTAACATTAACAATATCTGGATTTAACCCTAATTTGCGAATAACGGCTAAGGATTGAGACGCGAAAGCCTCATTTAATTCGATTAGTGATAGGTCCTCTTGTTTTAATCCAGCTTGTTTAAGTGCTTTAGGAATCGCTTTTACAGGACCAATTCCCATAATACGTGGCTCTACGCCAGCAGCGGCATAATTTACTAAGCGTGCAATAGGTTCAAGGTTTAATTCTTTTACCATATCCTCACTCATAACCATCACAAAGGCAGCACCATCACTCATTTGAGAGGAGTTTCCAGCAGTAACACTTCCTCCTTGCGCAAAAACAGCTCTTAATTTAGATAAGGCCTCTTTATTGGTGCCTTTACGCGGGCCTTCATCTTTGGAAACGGTATACTTTTTTAAAGCTTTTTTTCCATTATCATCTATATAAGTTTGCGCCACTTCTATAGGTACAATTTGATCTTGAAAACGATTTTCTGCTTGAGCTTTTAAAGCTTTCATATGCGAATTGTAAGCAAATTCATCTTGATCTTCTCGAGAAACATTGAATTGATTAGCAACAGCTTCTGCTGTATTTCCCATTCCCCAATAATAATCTTCATGCCCTGCTTTAACAATGGCATCGTAATTTAATTCTGGTTTAAACCCTGTCATAGGGACAGCACTCATACTTTCTGCACCACCAGCAATAATGCAATCTGCCATTCCCGCTTGAATTTTAGCCGTAGCCATTCCTATAGTTTCTATTCCAGAAGAACAAAAACGGTTTACCGTTACGCCAGGAACATCTACAATATCGAGTCCCATTAACGAAATTAAACGGGCCATATTTAGGCCTTGAGAACCTTCAGGCATTGCATTTCCTACAATAACATCGTCTATGCGTTTAGGGTCTAATGTTGGCAGCTCTTTCATCATATGTTTAATGGTTTCTGCGGCCAACTCGTCTGTTCTTTTAAAACGGAACACGCCTTTAGGTGCTTTACCAACTGCGGTTCTATATGCTTTTACTATATATGCTTGTTTCATTGTTTTAGTTTCTTAAAGGTTTACCTTTTGTTAACATATGCTGAATACGCTCTAAAGTCTTACGTTCTGTACATAAACTTAAAAAGGCTTCTCGTTCTAGGTCTAATAAATATTGTTCGCTTACTAATGTGGGTTCCGATAAGTCTCCACCAGCCATTACGTATGCTAATTTATTAGCTATTTTATGGTCATGTGCACTAATGTAGTTGGAAGCTTCCATTGCATCTGTCCCTACCAAGAACATACTTAAAGCTTGTTTACCAAGAACTTTTACATCTTTACGTCTTACAGGTTGTGTGTAACCTGTTTCAGCCATTAGTTTAGCATATGCTTTTGCTGTTGCAATTTGTCTGTCTTTATTAACAACAACAATATCTTTTCCTTTTTGAAGGATACCTAAGTCGTATGCTTCGTAGGCAGATGTGGCAACTTTAGCCATCCCAATGGTTAAGAAATACTCTTGCAAAGTATTTAATTCGACATCTCCTTTTTTAAAGGTGTCTGATGCTCTTAAAGCCATTTCTTTAGACCCACCGCCGCCAGGGATAACTCCAACACCAAATTCTACCAGCCCGATATACGTTTCTGCCGCAGCCACGACTTTATCGGCATGCATTGAAAGTTCACAACCACCACCTAAAGCCATTCCATGAGGCGCTGCTATTGTTGGGATAGAAGAATAGCGCATGCGCATCATTGTATCTTGAAAGTATTTTATAGCCATATTTAGCTCGTCATATTCTTGCTCGGCAGCCATCATAAAAATCATTCCTATATTTGCTCCAACAGAAAAATTTGCGGCTTGATTTCCTACGACTAAGCCAGCAAAATCTTTTTCGGCTAAATCAATAGCTTTATTTAATCCTGCTAAAACATCGCCTCCAATAGTATTCATTTTGGATTGGAATTCTACATTTAAAATACCATCGCCTAAATCTTGAATAGAAACGCCAGAATTTTTAAATACTTCTGTTGTTTTTCTAATGTTATTTAAAATGATAAAAGCATCTTGACCTGGTATTTTATCTTGAGATTTTTTCGGAATGTTATAAAAATATGTAGCACCATCTTTAATAGAGTAAAAGCTATCGCTTCCAGATTTTAGCATATCTATAACCCAATTTGCAGGTTTTAAGCCTTCGGCTTCCATTATTTCAATTCCTTTTTCAACGCCTATTGCATCCCAAATTTGGAAAGGACCATGTTCCCAGCCAAAACCAGCTTTCATAGCATCATCAATTTTATATAGTTCGTCAGAGATTTCAGGTATACGGTTTGAAACGTATGCAAATAAAGACGCAAAACTTTTTCTGTAAAAGGCACCTGCTTTATCTTTTCCATTGACTAATACTTTGAAACGGTCTACAACGTTATCTATAGATTTTGTTAATTCTAAAGTTGCAAATTTTGCTTTTTTTGCAGCCCGGTATTCTAAGGTATTTAAGTCTAATGATAAGATTTCCTTTTTACCTTCGGCTGAAATGGTTTTTTTATAAAACCCTTGTTTGGTTTTACTGCCTAACCATTTGTTTTCTAGCATTGTATTGATGAAATTTGGGAGTTTAAATAATTCCAAACGCTCGTCATCTTTACAATTTTGAGCAATGCCATTGGCAACATGTACTAATGTGTCTAATCCTACAACATCTACCGTTCTAAAAGTAGCAGATTTTGGGCGGCCAATTACTGGGCCAGACAATTTATCGACTTCTTCTATGGTTAAATCCATGTCTTTAACAGTATGAAATAAACTCATAATGCTAAAAATACCAATTCTATTTCCAATAAAAGCAGGAGTGTCTTTGGCAATTACAGACGTTTTTCCTAAGAATTTTTCACCATAACCATTTAAGAATTCTAAAACAGAAGCATCGGTTTTAGGCCCAGGAATAATTTCAAATAGTTTTAAATAACGTGCAGGGTTAAAAAAATGGGTTCCGCAAAAATGTTTTTGAAAATCTTCACTACGGCCTTCACTCATAAAATGAATGGGAATACCTGAGGTGTTAGATGTAATTAAAGTACCTGGTGTTCTGTGTTTTTCAAGTTTTTCGAAAACACTTTGTTTAACATCTAATCGCTCTACAACGACTTCCATAATCCAATCTACTTCGGCTACTTTAGCGATATCATCTTCAAGATTACCAGTAGTAATGCGATTTTTAAATGCGGGATGGTAAAGTGGTGCAGGTTTAGACTTTATAGATGCTGTTAATGCATCATTTACTAAGCGATTACGGACAATTTTGTCTTCAAGAGTAAAACCTTTGCTTTTTTCTCTGGCATTTAATTCTCTTGGAATGATGTCCAATAATAGCACATCTATACCAATGTTGGCAAAGTGACATGCAATACCGCTTCCCATAATTCCAGAACCAATAATTGCGACTTTTTTAATTCTACGTGTGTTCATATTATTTTAAACAGGTTGTTTTGGATTGTATATTTTCTTGTTTGAGATCAATTCGTTTATTACTTCAGAAACTTCATAGAAATGTTTTAATTTTTCTTCAGAGATATTTTTTCTAACCGTTTCGTTAAAAATGAGAACACGATCTCGAGAGTACTCTCTTTTTTCTCGACCAAATTCTGTGAGGTGAATTAAAACACCTCGACCATCGTTAGGGTTTGGTTTACGTTCTATTAACCCTAATTCTTCCATTCTTTTTAATATACGAGATAGACTAGTCGCTTCCATTCCCATAATTGGCCCAAGAGAAGTAGAGGGTGTACCATTTTCTGGATCGATACTTAACAGTGTGAATCCTGTGGCCATTGTAGAGTCAAACTTAGCCGCTTCTTCGTTGTACATTTTATTAACCGCTAGCCAAGTGGTACGTAATATGTAATCTATCGTTTTTTCTTTCATATTTAAAGAATACTATTTTGTTAGATTCCCAAATATAAAAAAAAATACTATGCATGCATAATAAATAAAGAAAAAGATTCAGCTAAACTAAAAAAAGAAATGGGTTAATTTTTAAGTTTATTCCAAGACGTAACGAAATCTTTATTGTATAAAATTTCGTCTTTATTGGGGTCTATTTTAGCTAACCAATTTATTTGCTTAGGACTTAGGTAAGTTAAGGGGGCATTTCCATTTCCTAAAGCACTATTTATTTTTGTTTTTTGAATTTGGCTTAAAGGTAAGTATTTTAATAAGCTATTTTGTAAATAATAATCTTCGTCTTTTTTAGACCAAGTAAATTTAGCTTTGCTAGCCTTTACGGGTTCCATTTTATTTAATTTAGCAAAGGAGTCCAATGCTTCTTTAGAGATTTTTGAAGCATCATATTTTACTTTTACAGCTTCACCATTCATAAAGCCTGCCTGTGTTAGTAGCACCCCATCTTGAGCGCCTAATTGTTTTTCGCCAGTCCAGAAACAGTACATTTTATAATGTGTTTCTTTTAAGTTAGGGGTGTTAAGATGTATAGAAAGTTCTTTCCCTAAAATATTTAAATATTCTGGAATGTTCTTTTTTTCAATAGTTAAAGCTTTAATAATTGCCTTATATAAACCTCTTGAGGAATAATCGCTAGCTATGCGACTGACTATGTTTTTTCCATTTTTGTCAACAATGCGTACAACAGGGTTGTTCCAAGTGGGTTCATTATACTTTTTTAGGACTGCTAAATCTTTTCCTTTTTTATTGTTAAAAATAGCTAATGGGATAAATTCATTTTCAATAGCTTCTGTCAGTAATGGGTTGCTCAATACATTATGACCGTAATTTCTACAAGTTGCACAACCAGGGACTTCTTGAAATAATATTAAAATGGGTTTGTTTTCTTTTTTAGAAATTGAAAGCGCTAAATTATAATCACGATACCAACTTATTGTACCTAATTCTTCATTTTGATTTTGTGGGTTAGTACGTTCTTGCGCATGAGTATTTAAGAAGAATATTGCGGCGCAAGTATATATAAAAGCCTTTATAGTATAATTCATAGTCCTAAAAGTTTTATTAGCATAAGTTAAGTCTATGCTCGCTTTATAAGCTTACAAAATGAAACGTTAAAGCTATAGAAAACAGGGCTAATAATTAAGTAAATGTCTTTTGTTCTTTATAAAAGAACTTCTATAATATTGATCATATATGGGCTGATAAAATTTCCTAAAAATACAAGCTCAATCTATTTTTCGATTAATATTTTCTTACTCATAAGAGGAGGAAAAGATTAAGAAAATAATAAATTTTATAACACATTGTTAAGGATAAATTAAAATTATCACTATTACTAAAGAATGTATTACTTTTGTAATAGATAGTATTACTATCATTAATACTTGTAAATATTGAATTATGCAAGAACTGTTAAAGAATATCAAAATTCAGGTTAATGAAAAAACATATCTTAAAAATCCTGAAACATCAGAATTAGGTAAGCGTATAATCGAGCACAGTATTATACTCATTGACGAGATTGGTTTTGAAGCTTTCACTTTTAGGAAACTAGGTGTAATTATTTCGTCTAATGAAAGTTCTATATATCGTTATTTTGAAAATAAGCACAAACTTTTATTGTATCTTACTTCTTGGTATTGGGCTTGGATGGAATATAAAATAGTTCTACAGACTTATAGTATTCCTAATTCTATTGAAAAACTTAAAAAAATTATTTTGATTATAACAGCCAGAACTAAAAGGGATTCAAATTTTTCTCACATCAATGAAAAACTTTTAAATAAGATCGTAACTAATGAGTATTCTAAATCACTTCTAACTAATGAAGTTAATATTGAAAACAAAAAAGGATTTTTTTCAATACATAAACGACTTATTTCACGTATTAAAGAAACAATTGTTGAAGTGGATAAGCTCTATCCGTTTCCTGCTTCATTGGCAAGTACGCTTTTGGAAGGCTCATTACATCAACAGTTCCTTGTAGATCACTTTCCAACCGTTACAGATTGTGGGAAACAACATTCACCACAAGAGTTTTATACGCACTTAATTTTAAATACGCTCAAAAAGTAAATTAGATGAAAAAAGAAATGAAGCCTTGGCAGCGTTTTATAAACTTACTCAAGCTGGATAAAAGAGATATTAGACAAATTTTTTATTACGCTGTATTTGCTGGATTGGTTGCTCTTACGCTACCGTTGGGTATACAGGCTATTATAAATCTTATTCAAGGTGCACAAGTATCAACTTCTTGGGTAGTACTCGTTGTGCTTGTGACATTGGGTGTTGCTCTTCAAGGGGCGTTGCAGCTAATGCAGATACGGATACTCGAAAATATTCAGCAAAAGATATTCACAAGATCTTCTTTTGAATTTGCATACCGTTTTCCAAAAATAAAATGGCATGAACTAAGGCATGACTATCCGCCAGAACTAGCCAATCGATTTTTTGATACTTTAACTGTTCAAAAAGGATTATCTAAAATTTTACTTGATTTTCCAGCGGCAATTTTACAAATATTGTTTGGTTTGATACTTCTCTCGTTATATCATCCTTTTTTTATCATCTATGGTTTGTTGCTTTTAATATTGGTTTATGTAGTATTCAATTTTACGGCTAAAAAAGGTCTAGAAACAAGTCTTAAAGAGTCTAAATCAAAATATGCAGTTGCTCATTGGCTCCAAGAAATAGCACGTTCACTCACGAGTTTTAAACTTTCTGGACGTACTTCACTCGCAATGGAGCATAATAATAGGTTAACCGAAAATTATCTAGAAACAAGGGAGAGTCATTTTAAAATATTGATGACTCAATTTATTCAAATGATTGGTTTTAAGGTTTTAGTAACCGCAGGATTATTACTTATTGGCGGGCTACTTGTACTAAATCAGCAAATGAATATTGGACAATTTGTAGCGGCAGAAATAATTATCCTTTTAGTCATTAGCTCTGTTGAAAAACTGGTCACAGGATTAGAAAGTTTTTATGATGTGCTTACATCTCTGGAAAAAATAGGACAATTCGTTGATAAGAAACTAGAAGAACAAGAAGGAACAAATCCATTTTTACAAAATAATATGACTTTAGTGACTTTGAACAATCTTGGGTATCTAACCAAAGATGGCGATACTATTATCAACAATGTTAATATTAATTTAGAGCATAAAGACAGATTGTTAATTGAAGGACCGTCAGGTTCTGGGAAAACGACACTTCTTAAAATACTTTCTGGCTTAATAGCACCTTCAAGTGGGGCAATCTATATAAACGATCATAGCTTTAAAGGCATGAATATTAATACATACAGGTCTCAAGTAGGGCAAATACTTCCAGAGCAAATGCCTTTTGAAGGGACTATACTTGAGAATATAACATTTGGAAATAAGACCATTTCAATAGATACAGTAAATAAAATTATAAAGGGTGTTGGTTTACAAGAATTTGTAAGAAAGCAAGCAAAGGGAATAAATAATAAAATTTTATCTCAAGGCCAAAGTTTGCCACATACCGTTTCTAAAAGAATTCTATTGGCTAGAGCCATTGTTCATGCACCAAAAATTTTATTACTTAAAGATGCCCTCGAACATTTTGATCCAATAGAAGCAAAACGTTTGATAGCGTATTTGGCTAACCCAGATCAACCATGGTTACTTATAGTTGCTGGAAAAAATGAAGACTGGAAGGTCGTTTGTAATAAAAAGTTACGTTTAGAATTAAATAAATAGACTTAATAATGCTTAATATATCTCATAATCAATTAAATAAAAAAGTAAATATTGATAATTATTCTGCTTTAGCAAAAGTACAAAAGGTAAAACACAATAAATATTTTAATTGCTTTTTGCTTGCATTTGCGATTATAGGCTTTATTATACTCTTTTTACCTTGGACGCAAAACGTTACAGGAGCTGGTTATGTAACAACGCTTGCACCAGAACAGCGGCCACAAACAATTCAATCACCTATTCCTGGTAAGATTGAAGAATGGTTTGTTCGGGAAGGCGATTATGTGGCAAAAGGAGATACTATTTTATTTGTTTCTGAAATTAAGAATGAATACCAAGACCCACGACTTGTAGAGCATACTATTGCGCAACGCGATGCAAAAAGTAATGCCGTTATATCTTATAAGGATAAAGTTAGTGCGTTGGAAAATCAAATTAATGCACTACAGTCTGAGCGCAAATTAAAAATAGAACAAGCCGAAAATAAGCTAAAACAAGCACAATATAAGGCTAAGGGTGATAGTATAGGCTTGGTAGCTGCAAAAACCAATAAAAGCATTGCTCAGAAACAGTATAACAGAACGATTACCTTACAAACCGAAGGCTTGAAGTCAAGAGCAGATGTTGAAGGGAAACAGTTAAAATTACAAGAGACAGAAGCAAAGTTAATTAGTCAAGAAAATAAACTGTTAGCTAGTAAAAATGAAGTAATAAACGCTCGGTTGGATATTAATAGAACCGCTACAGAATATGCCGAAAAAATAAGCAAAGTACAGAGCGATAAGTTTACAGCAAGTTCTGCACAGTTTGATACAGAAGCTCAAGTCTCAAAATTAGAAAATGCTTATGCTAATTATAAGCTAAGGGATAAAATGCGTTACATATTAGCCCCTCAAAATGGATATATTAATAAAGCAATAAAATCTGGAATTGGAGAAACTTTCAAAGCAGGAGAGCAACTGGTAGGGATAATGCCAGCCGATTATGATATTGCTGTTGAAACATTTGTGGCGCCTATTGATTTACCTTTAATTCATGTAGGCGAAGATATAAGAGTGCAGTTTGATGGTTGGCCTGCTATTGTATTTAGTGGTTGGCCAGACGCGTCTTTTGGAACATATAGCGGGACTGTCGTTGCCGTTGAAACATTTATAAGTTCCAACGGAAAATTTAGAGTCTTGATTGCGCCTAAAAAGGGCAGCGAACAATGGCCTAAGAATGTACGTGTTGGTTCTGGTGCTCTTACTATTGCCTTACTTCAAGATGTTCCGATTTGGTACGAATTATGGCGAAAACTTAATGGTTTTCCTCCAGATTATTATACGTCTAATCTTGCAAGTAATGAAAAAAGAGCTAAGAAATGAATGCATATAAAATTAAATTTTTAGTTATAATATTTATCTGTTTTTCAAAACTTGTATTAGGGCAAGTACACGATAAATACTTAGAAGATCCTCTAACTGAAATATTACCTTTTGAAGAATATCTTGGCTTTATAAAAAAACACCATCCATTAGTTAAGCAAGCCAACCTTACTTTGAGTGTTGGTGAAGCTAATCTACTGAAAGCAAGAGGTGGTTTCGACCCCAAAATTGAAGTGGATTATGACCGTAAAAAATTTAAGGATACTGAATATTATGATCAATTAAATGCTACTTTCAAAATCCCGACCTGGTACGGTGTCGAATTAAAAGCTAATTTTGAGCAAAATAGTGGGCAATTTCTAGACTCAAGTCTTAGTGTTCCCGAGGATGGTCTTTATAGTGCTGGCGTTTCATTTTCACTTGCGCAAGGGTTTTTAATTAACGACCGAATGGCAGCGCTAAAAAAAGCGAAGCTCTTTGTTAGGCAGTCACAAGCCGATCGCGAGCTTTTGTTAAACGATATACTTGCAAAAGCGAGTAAGGCATATTTTGAATGGTTACAAGCGACAAACGAGCAAAAAATCTATGCCAATTTTATTGCTAATGCACAAGAAAGAGTAATAGCTGTAGAACGAAGTGTTGCGGAAGGAGCTATAGCCGCTATAGATTTTACAGAAGCAAGAATTGCATTTCAGAATAGAAAACTTGAACTAGAAACGGCCACATTAAACAGAAGAAAGGCAGCACTTAAAGTGAGTAATTATTTATGGCTTAATGGTGTTCCTTTGCAATTGGAAGAAACTGTTTTACCAAGGGGTCTTGAAATTGAAATGCTCGAAAGTATTTTAAATATTAATTCGATAGCAACTGAAGAACAGCCCAGTGGTAATCACCCCAAAATATTAAGCTTACAAGCTAAAATAGATGGTCTTGAGGTGAAACAAAAGCTTTACAAAAACAAGTTATTACCAAAGATTGATTTGCAATATAATTTCCTTTCAGAGAACTATGATAGGCTTAATAGTTTTAATACGGCAAATTATAAAGCTTTTTTAAATGTGAGTTTTCCATTATTACTAAGAAAAGCACGTGGTAATCTTAAATTATCCAAGTATAAAATTCAAGATGCCGAATTTGAACAAGATGCAATAATTTTGGAATTAACCAATGCATTGAATGCTATACGGTTTGAAATAAGTTCATTGAGCGCACAAGTTGCGCTAATTAAAGAAATTGTAATAGATTACGAGACGTTAGTAAATGCAGAAACACGAAAATTCTCTTTAGGCGAGAGTTCGCTGTTTTTAATAAATATACGTGAACAAAAATTGATTGATGCTCAATTAAAAGCGAATACCCTATTTATAAAACAACTCATATCATATGTTTCATACTTCAAAGTCTTAGGCATGTCGGATGTAACTTTGAAATAATTTTATGTCTTGATTTCAAGCTTGTTATGTCGTTTTTTTTATTCCGCATTTTTACGCGAATGCTTCTACCCAATGAAAAAAAAGAGTACGCCATCACTTTTGAGAAAAATAAAAAATACTATAGGTGAAAAGTGTAAAAACGTATTTTGTATATTACATTAATATAACATTTTATAAAAAACGAAAACCAATGAAAAAAACGAATTACATTTTACTAGTCATCTTCTTTTTGTCTTTTAATTTTATAAAAGCACAAGAGCAGGGTAAAGCATCTAAGTTTAATTTAATTGGATATGGAGGTATTGGATATGGAATAGTAGAAAATGATAACGAACCCAATTATAATCTGAATAGCAACAATGGAGAGGTCCTTTTAAATTATAACATAAATCAAAAAATAGGAATAGCCACAGGAATCGGAGTGAATGAATTAACAGGAAATGGATTTAATTCTGGAGGTAATTTTTATCACGAAAGAACGTTACTAAAAATTCCATTATTGTTTACTATGAACTCTAAAGTGTCTGAAAAAATTAAAGTCTTCGCTAATTTAGGTTTTTACGGACAAACTATAATTAACGATGAATATCGCTTTCTTAGCAATATTAAAGAAGACGTCTATGAAGGCTGGAATTTTGGAGCGCAAATAGGATTTGGATTTGTATTTAGAATGCTCGATAATTTTAGTACTGGTATAAGTTATAACGGACAATCTGATTTTAGTAAATTTGAGGCAAAGAATGCTGCAGGAGTAAATGATAAACAGAAGATGAAAAACTTAAATACAATTGGAATTGTATTAATGATTGAACTATAAAAGCGAATATAATAAAGCAAGGTCTAAAACATAGCTAGCAAATTTTAAAGTTTAGGATTTTGACTTTTTTTACTAACGATATTTAGTAGGCTTATACTTAAGTCGAATAAAATAGATAAATTAATGAAGCCTTTATTTTCTTTTATAGTATTCCTATTTTCTTTCGCTGTAAATGGACAAACCTTTCATACAGAATTTAAGTATTCAGAACCTTTTAATAACGGTATCATAATTCAAAATAGTTACCCTAAAGGCGGCCAAAAATATACCGAGCCTATTAGTGGTAAAGAATATACGTATGTAGTATTTTGGACTTGTATATCTAATACATCAGTTTCAAGTATCTCATTAGAAATAAAATTCCCGAAGACTTCATTTATAACCCGCTTATCACCAGATGTAAACTTTAATTTGTATTTGCCAAAAGAAGAAATGTCGCTTGAAAAAGAGTACTTGTACAATTATGGTTTAGACATGAAATCTTTTTTAGATAACAATATTAATAAACCTTCAGAATTAAGAGTAACAATTCGGCAAAATGAAACGTATCAGTTTTATACCGTTGCGGTTTCCAATAAAGGGGTAAATGGTGTTATTAGAGCAGGGTTTGAATTAAAAGAATGTGATTTAATTTATAAAATTAATAACCACAAAATTAGTTGCGGACAGATTGTTACCAAAAGATGAACTAAATTGAAAGCGAAGCATCTTGCTATTTAAATGCAGTTTTAGTTTTATGTGTTTGATTATTAATTGTTTGATCGTTATTGTTCATTTACTCGTAAATGCTCACAGTTAATAAAAAAATGCTTAAATTAGAGAAAGATTAAGAGTTGTTTTTACATAGCATAGGATGATGTAAGCCTTATTTTAATTAAAAACGTATGCTAAGCTTCAATTTTTTATTTTTAATCTAAACATCAACTTTAGTTTTAAGGCGGGTTATTATAGTTAAAAAAATAGTACCAGCTATTTATAATAGCCTTAAAAATGAAAAAGAATACTGTGTAACATGGCCTCATATAGTTACATAACAATGCGGACAATCAATAATTTTTAAGTATAATATGAAAGCATCAGACCTATTTGTTAAAGCTCTAGAAAATGAAGGCGTTAAATATATTTTTGGGATTCCTGGAGAAGAAAACTTAGATTTTTTAAATTCTTTAAAAACATCAAAAATCAAGTTAATACTTACTCGCCATGAACAAGGTGCAGGATTTATGGCGGCAACTTATGGCCGATTAACAGGAAAACCTGGGGTTTGCTTAGCAACTCTTGGGCCAGGCGCTACCAACTTTACGACTCCAGCGGCATATGCGCAGTTGGGAGGGATGCCCATGATGATGATTACAGGGCAAAAGCCTATAAAAAAATCAAAGCAAGGGAAATTTCAAATTGTAGACATTGTTTGTTTATTACAACCCATTACAAAGTATACAGATCAAGTTGTAAATGGAAATAATATTCCTGCTATGGTTAGAGAAGCTTTTAGATTAGCTGTGCAAGAGCGGCCTGGGGCTGTGCATATAGAGTTACCAGAAGATATCGCAGATGAAGAGGTTGAGGATAAAGTTTTTGAAGTTGTGGGGCATAGACGTCCAGATGCCGATATACTTACTATAAAGAAGGCTGTAAGCATGATAGAAGAGGCTAAAATGCCGCTATTATTAATAGGTGCTGGAGCCAATAGGAAAAGAACAAGTAGAGCTTTAGCTGCGTTTGTAGAGAAAACTAAGATTCCATTTTTCAATACTCAAATGGGAAAAGGTGTTTTAAATGAAAATCATCATAGCTTTCTTGGCACAGCCGCTTTGTCAGATAATGATTTTGTACACTGTGCTATTAATAGAGCAGATCTTATAATAAATGTAGGGCATGATGTTATTGAAAAACCACCATTTTTTATGGAGATAGGTAAAAGTAAAGTGATTCATATTAACTTTCTTCCTGCTGAGATTGACGAAGTCTATTTCCCACAACTTAATGTTATAGGAGACATTGCGACCTCTATAAAAAACTTAACCTCGGAAATAGATGTATTGGCGCATTTGGATCTTTCCTATTTTAAAAAAGTAAAAGTTGAGATTGAAAAGCATCTTTCTAAATATTCTGAAGATAAGCGTTTTCCTGTTTTACCTCAAAGAGTGGTGCATATTATTAGGGAGCAGCTGCCTAAGGATGGGATTGTTACTTTAGATAATGGTATTTATAAAATATGGTTTGCTAGAAATTATAAATGCTTTAACCCTAATACATTATTACTAGATAATGCTTTAGCAACTATGGGAGCTGGTTTACCTTCCGCAATATGTGCGAAGCTTCTTAATCCCAATAAAAAGGTGATTTCTGTATGTGGAGATGGAGGGTTTATGATGAATTCACAAGAATTAGAAACTGCAGTACGACTCCAATTAAACTTAGTGGTTATTATTTTGAATGATGGTGCTTATGGTATGATAAAATGGAAACAAGAAGGAATGGCGTTTGATAATTTTGGCCTCGATTATAAGAACCCAGATTTTGTAAAATATGCTGAAAGCTATGGGGCAATAGGACATCGACCTACTAGCGATGAAAGCTTTATACAAATGTTAACAATAGCTTTAAATTCTGAAGGAATTCACCTTATAGATTTAGCGGTAGACTATTCCTTAAACCACTCTATTTTAAATGTATTGCTAAAAGAAAAAACCTGCATACTCTAATATTAAATCTCTAAATGAAAATGATCTTAAAAGTAGTCTCTCCATATACCCAAACATTGATAAAAGAATTACCTCTAGTGGGTAAGAAAGAAGTGGAAAACGCATTAACTAAAGCATACGGGTTATTTAATACACGCTCACAGTGGATTATAGCACATAAAAGGATTGCAATATTAGAGCGTACCGCTGAAATTATGAAAACTAGAATAGAAGCGCTTACAACCATAGCAACAGAAGAAGGAGGTAAGCCTTATATGGATTCAAGAGTAGAGGTTTTAAGAGCGATTAATGGTGTAAAGTTGGCTGCAGAGCATATTGGACACTTAAAAGGAGAAGAAGTCGCTATGGGGCTAACGGCAGCTTCCGAAAAACGATTAGCTTTTACCATGCGAGAGCCTATAGGTGTTGTTGCTTCTATAAGCGCATTTAATCACCCGCTTAATCTTATAGTACATCAAGTGATTACTGCTATCGCAGCTGGTTGTCCAGTCATTGTAAAACCCGCATTAACAACACCGCTTTCTTGTTTGACTTTTGTAGAGATTTTAAAAGAAGCAGGATTGCCAGAGGGTTGGTGCCAAGTCCTTTTATGCGAAAATGAAGTTGCTGAGTTGTTAGTAACAGATAAAAGAGTTCATTATTTTTCGTTTATAGGCTCATCAAAAGTGGGATGGACACTTCGCTCAAAACTTAGTCCGGGAACACGATGTGCTTTAGAACATGGTGGTGCTGCTCCAGTAATTGTTGAAAAAGATGCAGATTTAACTCTTGCATTGCCGTCTTTAATTAAAGGAGGTTTTTATCATGCAGGTCAGGTTTGTGTGTCTGTTCAACGCCTTTTTATTCATAAAGCGCTTAGTGAAAAAGCGATTAAAAAATTTGTAGAAATGACTTTAAAGCTAAACGTGGGAGATCCAATGAATAAAGCGACGGAAGTGGGACCACTCATTCTGCCAAAAGAAGTTGATAGAGTGGAGGCATGGGTTAATGAAGCCATTGCGCTTGGTGCTAAATTGTTATGTGGTGGGCAACGGATTTCAAGTACTTGTTATGCGCCTACCGTTTTATTGAATCCTCCAGAAAAGGCGAAAGTCTCTAAATTAGAAATATTTGGTCCAGTAGTTTGTATTTATACTTATACAGATAGAGAGGTAGCTATTCGTAAAGCAAATAATTTAGAGGTGCATTTTCAAGCTGCGGTATACACTGCTAATTTAGATATCGCACTAGATACTGTAAAAAAACTAGACGCTACAGCTGTAATGGTAAATGATCACACAGCTTTTAGAGTCGATTGGATGCCTTTTGGAGGTCGTGATTCCTCAGGGATGGGGATGGGAGGCATTCAATATTCTATGCATGAAATGACAAGAGAAAAATTAATGGTAATAAAAAGTAATGTTTTGTAACTATAACTTAGCTTATTTACGCTAAATTATAGTTACATTATTTTATAACAAAATAGTTTTATGAACGATAGATTTTTTCGTACAACTCAATATACAACTCTTTAATCACATTTCTTTTCATTTTCATAGTGGGTGTTAGATGACCGCCATCTATAGACCAAATGTCTGGTGTTAATTCAAAACGTTTGATTTGTTCCCATTTACCAAAATTCTCATTAGAAGTATTGATTTCCTTTTGAATTCTATCAATGACTATTTGTGAGTTGGCAATCTCGTTTTGAGAGGTGCCTATGTTGTGCCCTTTTTTAGCGATCCAATCTTTAATAAAGCTAAAATTAGGCTGAATGATAGCAGCAGGCATTTTTTCACCTTCTCCCACAACCATAATTTGCTCTATAAAAAGTGATTGTTTCAAATCGTTCTCAATCAAGGTTGGAATCACATATTTACCACCAGAGGTTTTAAACATTTCCTTTTTTCGGCCAGTAATTTTTAAGAAACCATCTGCATCAATAATACCTTTGTCTCCAGTATGAAAGTACCCGTTAGTCATTACGCTAGCTGTTTTTTCAGGATCTTTATAGTAGCCTTTCATAACATTTGGGCCTTTTATAAGCAGCTCCCCATCTTCAGCTATTTTTACTTCTACACCATCAATAGGTTTTCCTACAGAGCCAATACGAAACATGTTATCGTCGTATTTGCCTACAGAGATTACAGGAGATGTTTCGGTTAAACCATAGCCTTCCATAACCTGCATTTTTGCTGCACAGAAAATTCGTGAAAGTCTAGGTTGTAGCGCAGCGCTTCCAGAAACCATTGTTGTTAATTCTCCGCCTAGAGCCTCTCTCCATTTACTAAATATTAATGCATTTGCTATTTTTAGCTTAAATTCATACCAAGCACCATTTTTACCATAAGGTTCCCATTGTTCTCCTAGAGCAATAGCCCAATGGAACAATTTACTTTTTATGCCTGTTAACTCTGTCCCTTTGGCATAAATTTTATCGTATACCTTTTCTAAAAGTCTAGGAACAACACTCATTAAATTGGGGTTTATTTCTTTGGCATTGTCTCCAATTTTATCAATAGCTTCTGCAAAATATATAGAAACTCCTGCATGTTGATATATGTATATTAAAACCCGTTCGAAAACATGACATATTGGTAAAAAACTTAATACTTTAGGGTTTTCACCCGATAGGGGGAGCCTAGAAATACAATTTAGTACATTACTCGTTATATTATTGTGAGTTAACATTACGCCTTTGGGTTTACCTGTAGTACCAGAGGTATAGATTATAGTTGCCAAATCATGTGGAGAAACAGCGTTTTTTCTAGCTTCTACTTCTTCTTGATTGTTAGTGTCTTTGCCTAATTCAAATAATTCTGAATAGTGTTTACATCCTTCAATATGATCGAAAGAATAGACTTCTTTAAGCTTAGTATTGGCCTTTATTTTATTAATTTTAGTGAGCACTTCTTCATCTGAAACAAAACAGTAAATGGCCTCACTATGGTTTAGTACATATTCATAATCTTCAGCAGAAATGGTAGGGTAAATAGGAATGTTTTGGGCGCCTAGCTGCAACACTCCAATATCCATGATATTCCATTCTGTTCTATTTGTTGTTGAGATTACAGCGATCTTATCGTTTTTTTTAATTCCCATTCTAAGAAGGGCACGACTTATTGCGTTAGCTTTATCCAAATAGTCCTTAGTTGAAGTCTTAATCCATTCTCCATTATATTTTGTGACTAAGGCGGCGTCTAAATCATGTTTTTCTAGCTGATAATATGGAAAATCGAAAAGGCGTGTTATGTCTACCATTCTTTATATTTAAAGTTTATGAGTATTGCAAAGTATGAAAAATACGAGGATTATCAAATGCGATAAATAAAAATAAGTTGTTAATATTACAGCTGTTTCTAAATTGTTTCTTCCAAAACGTTGTGTAAAATACTTATTTTAAGCGTGTTGTATTGGGATTACTGGAAAGGGTATAAAAAATAAAGGAGCTATTAAAAAATAGCTCCTTATTTGCTAAACAAATTATAGCTGAATTTATGCTTTCCTCGTATATATTTAATAACTAACTGTTTTTAAATGAACCCCTTAACTTTCATTTGATTAAATATGTAGCACAAATTCTTTGTAAAAATAGATAGAATTTAATAATTAGAAATGTAAAAAATCGTAAATCCTTTTATTTTAAATATTCTTTAAGAAAAGAAGCATCTTTTTTAAAATATTCTTTAGGCGATTCTTTCATAAATAACTTGAAATCTTTAGAGAAATGTGATTCATCATAATAGTCGTACATAAATATAAGGTCTTTAATATCAATGTCGTTTCTAACATATTTTTTCATTAATTTAATGAATCTATAAAGCCTTATGTATTTACCAGGTGTTAGTCCTACGATTTTTTTAAATTTCGTTTCTAATGTTTTTTGTGAAACAGGAATTTCGTTTAAAAGATCAAGAACATTAAGTAGCCCTTCTTTGTTTTTTATAATTTTAATGGCATTGTCAATGTTTTGGGTATCATTATTAGTTGTAATGGGTAAAGACTCTAATGTTTTGTTTAATGTTTTAAGAAGAGAGTTTCCTTTTTGATCAGATTGAAATATGGGAATTAAAGCGTTGTATAAATTTTGAAAAAGCCCATTTAATGGTGCGTGATTATTTTTTAATTTAAAAACATCATTACCTGTAAGTTTGTATATTGCTGTTGGGTGTAAAGCAATGCCGTGTAAACTCATTTCTTTTTCAATTCTTATATTATAAGAATTGGAGAACTGAGGCGTTAGTATTAATCCTTGTAAGCGTTCGGGGATGTTTCCTGTAACAATAACGTCTCCTTTTTTGACATAATTGATTAGTGGGAGTGCAACCGGCAATATTGCTGCGTTATATGGTGTAATATCCTTGTCAAAGAATAATTCATAATACTCTTCAATTAAATAACAATCATCCTCTGCCTTAAAAGCATTGTATATCATAAGATATAGTTAGGTAATAAGTAACGGTGTCGGTAAAATAGCACTGCAAAATAGGATTTTTTATTAAGAACCCTTCTTTTAATAACATTTTTTTAGCTTATTCCTTGATTTTACTTGGATATATGGATGTTTTTCTTATAAATGCGTTTGATTTAACTCTATATTTTCACGTTTTTTACTTTATTTTTTTAAGTATTTAAATTCTGATATTATCTATAAAATTTAAGAACGCAGAATATTATTAGATTTAGAATGCCATAAAAAAAATCCACAATGATAGTTTGTGGATTTTTTTAGTGTAATGCCCCCTTTTTAAATGCAATTGTAGTAGAATCTTATTTTTGTTCAATCCATTTTCTAGCATTAACAAAAGCTTCTAACCAAGGCGAAACGTCATCTTGTCTATTCTTTGGATAATTAGCCCAGTTCCATTGGAAAGTAGAGCGTTCTATGTGCGGCATCATTACCAAGTGTCTACCTGTTATATCACACAACATTGCTGTGTTGTAATCAGAACCGTTTGGATTGTTAGGGTAACCTTCATAACCATATTTTGCAACAATATGGTATTGGTTTTCAGCTTTAGGCAAATTAAATTTACCTTCACCATGAGAAATCCAAACCCCTAAAGTTGCGCCTTCTAGACTTGATAACATTATAGATTTGTTTTTTTGTACTGCTACAGAAGTGAAAGAGCTTTCATGTTTTTGAGAATCATTATGTATCATTTTACCGTGTACATCGTGCTCTGGGTTGATCAAGTCTAATTCCATAAACAATTGACAGCCATTACAAATACCAACAGATAGCGTGTCTGTTCTTTTAAAGAAATCCTTAATAACTTTATTTGCTTTTGTATTATATTTTATGGCACCTGCCCATCCTTTTGCAGAGCCTAAAACATCTGAATTAGAAAAACCACCTACGGCTCCTAAAAACTGAATGTCTTCTAAGGTTTCTCTACCAGAAATTAAATCGGTCATGTGCACATCTTTAACATCAAAACCAGCTAAATACATTGCATTTGCCATTTCACGTTCAGAGTTGGAACCTTTTTCTCTTAAAATAGCTGCTTTAGGTTTTATTTTGTTAGGCTCTAATTTAGGGAGCTTTCCAGTAAAATGCTTAGGAAATATATAGTTTAAAGGTTGTGTTTTATAATTATTGTAACGTGTTTCAGCTAAATTGTTGGCTGTTTGTTTTTGATCTAACAAGAATGAAGTTTTATACCAAACATCTCTAAGTTTAGATACTGTAAGCGAATAAACCTCTGAGTCATTAATAATGCTTATTGTATTATTATCTGTTACTTTTCCTATGTTGAAGAACTCAATATTGGCTTTAGATAAAACCGCTTCTATAGTGTTATCTTTAGATTGAATAACAATTCCAGCGTTTTCAGAAAACAATAATTTAATAGAATCTTTTTCAGCTAAGGCTGTTAAGTTCAATTCTGCGCCAAGATTAACATCTGCAAAGCATAATTCTAATAAGGTTGTGATTAAGCCTCCGGAAGACACATCATGTCCTGCAACAATTTGATCCTCTTTTATTAAATCTTGAATGGTATTGAATACCGTTTTTACATAAGTAGCACTTTTAACATTAGGTGCTTCATTACCTATCGTATTTAAGATTTGAGCAAAAGAACTGCCGCCTAGTTTAAATGTATCTTGAGAAATGTTAATGTAATATATAGCGCCAGCATCTTTATTAAAAACAGGTTCTACTACTTTTGATATTGCATTACAATTTGCAGCAGCCGATATGATTACTGTACCAGGAGAAATAACCTCTTCATTAGGGTATTTTTGCTTCATAGATAAAGAGTCTTTTCCTGTAGGGATATTGATGCCTAAATCTATAGCAAATTCTGAAACAGCTTGTACGGCTTGGTATAAACGCGCATCTTCGCCTTCGTTTTTACAAGGCCACATCCAGTTTGCCGATAATGATACCGATTGTAAATTATCTTTTAAGGGCGCCCAAATAATATTCGTTAAGGCTTCAGTGATACTATTACGACTCCCTGCTTCTGGGTTTATTAATCCAGAAATAGGCGAGTGCCCAATAGCAGTAGCAATACCTTCTGTACCTTTATAATCTAGAGCCATTACACCTACATTATTTAATGGGATTTGTAATGGGCCAACGCATTGTTGTTTTGCTACTTTTCCGCCAACACAACGATCTACTTTGTTGGTTAACCAATCTTTACAGGCGACTGCTTCTAATTGTAGGACTTGGTCTAAATAGTCTAAAATAGCATTAGTATTGTATTTTAAGCTGTTGTAATTTCTGTTAACTGTAGTATCGGTTAATATTGTTTTTGGGGAACTCCCAAACATGTCTTCTAATGCTAAATCCATTGGTTTGTCACCTTTAGATTTAGATTCAAAAGTAAAGCGATTATTTCCAGTAACGTCTCCCACAGTGTACATTGGGGAGCGTTCGCGTTCTGCAATTTTATTTAATGTTTCTAGATGTTTTTCTGCAATAACCAGTCCCATACGTTCTTGAGATTCGTTACCAATAATTTCCTTTGCAGAAAGTGTTGGATCTCCAACAGGTAATTTATCTAAATTAATGTGGCCTCCAGTATCTTCTACTAATTCGCTTAAACAGTTTAAATGACCACCAGCACCATGATCATGAATGGAAATAATGAAATTTTCATCACTTTCTACCATTCCTCTAACGGCATTTGCTGCACGTTTTTGCATTTCTGGATTGGACCGTTGTACAGCATTAAGTTCTATTCCAGAAGAGAATGCTCCTGTGTCTGCACTAGATACAGCAGCTCCTCCCATTCCAATGCGGTAATTTTCACCACCAAGAATAACTATTTTATCTCCTTTTTGTGGAGTATCTTTTAAGGCTTGTTGTGCTTTAGCATAACCAATACCACCAGCTTGCATAATAACTTTATCAAAACCTAATTTACGAGCCTCTTCTTCGTGTTCAAAGGTTAATACCGATCCACAGATTAATGGTTGTCCAAATTTATTTCCAAAATCAGAAGCGCCATTACTTGCTTTTATTAAAATATCCATAGGCGTTTGGTATAGCCACTTACGAGCTTCCATACCTTTTTCCCAGGGTCTATTATCTTCTAAACGAGAATATGAGGTCATATAAACGGCTGTCCCTGCTAATGGTAAAGAGCCTTTTCCACCTGCAAGCCGATCTCTAATTTCTCCACCAGACCCTGTTGCAGCACCATTGAAAGGCTCTACAGTTGTTGGGAAATTATGTGTTTCTGCCTTTAATGAAATTACAGATTCATAGTGCTCTGTAGTATAGAAATCGGGTTTGTCTGCAGTTTTTGGAGCAAACTGTTCTACTTTAGGACCTTTTATAAAGGCGACATTATCTTTATATGCAGAGATAATCGTATTAGGATGTTGTTTTGAAGTTTCTTTTATTAATTTAAAAAGAGAGGTTGGTTTTTCTTCACCATCAATAATAAAAGTACCGTTGAATATTTTATGTCTGCAATGTTCTGAATTTACTTGAGAGAATCCAAAGACTTCAGAATCTGTTAAAGGCCGTCCAATTTTTTTTGAAACCTTGTTTAAATATTCAACTTCTTCATCGCTTAAGGATAAACCTTCCGCTTTATTGTAGGCCGAAATATCGTCTATATTTAAAATGGATTCTGGCTGAATATCTATAGAAAACGAATCCTGATTTAAACTGCTGAATTTTTCAGAAATCATAGGGTCAAAATTAGAAAACCCTTCCGTAGAGGCTTTAAATTCTTCGATTCTAATGATGCCTTCAATTCCCATATTTTGAGTAATCTCTACAGCATTAGTGCTCCAAGGGCTTATCATTGCTGCACGAGGGCCAATAAAAAAAGCGTCTAAAGACGCCGAATTTATTTTTGGTTGATTGCCGAAAAGCCAGTTAAGCTTTGAGATGGTTTCAGGCGTTAATTCTTTTGTTGCTTGAACAGCAAATACTTTACTGTTTTGGTTTCCGAAGAAATGAATCATTCTATTATTAGTTTGTGTGTTATTTTAAAAATGTAAATTTAGGTTTTTTAGCGGTATTCTTTTAGTAAAAGGGAGACTTAATTTTTGAGTTATTCACGAGGTTGTTAACGAAAAGAAATGAGTACACTATCACTTTTCTTCTAAATTAATCTTTGTGAAAGGAATTTTTTTATAAAAAAGAAAAAGCCAAGGCAGTTATAGCCTTGGCTTCTCTATTAAAGGGATAATAAACAGGTTTTCTAAAGGGTTAAAATAATTGCTTTTGCGCGTTTTTCTAACTGTAATGAAAATATGGTTTCTATTTATTTAGTGAAACCTGTTAATAAATAGGGGGTATTATTGTTTAATCAATTTTTTGGTAATACTACCTGTTTTTGATTTTAATCTTAATATATAAACACCATTTTTTAAATTAGAAACGGAAACCTCATTTTGGGTTTTGGATACCTTTCCTGTTAATATTTTTTTACCTAAAACGTCATAGAGGTCATAATTTGCATCGCTATTTGTTTTGATACTAAATGTATTGTTAGTTATAGGGTTTGGATAAATAGCAAAAGTATTGTTTTGAGTAAATTCATTTACCGATAATAAGTTCCCCCAGGTATCTTCTGCTTCAGGACCACCCCAAATAATAGTGGCTAATGCAGGATTATCAATAAAAGGATTTCTGTTGCCTTGTGCGTAAGTATTATTTGTATCGCCAAGGTATTCATTTCGTGTTATTTCGTAATCGGAAACGGGATCTTCTGCATTCCATTCTAAGAATAAATCAATCATATCGTCTGGAGTATTTGCACTACTACCAATTCCAACATTTGTAGGGCGGCAAACATCTCCATAGCGAACGTACATGTACATCATCATTCTAGCAATATCTCCTTTCCATTCATCACCTGGATACCAATGACTTCCAACGGTATTAGAATTTCCTGAGCCATCAGCAAATTTTTTATTTCCTCTCATAGAGTTGCGTTGCACGTCGCTAGCTCGTAGCATATGTGCATCTGCACCTGGCCCTGAGTTTCCTAAATTTGGAGTTCCTAAAGACCTAGGGTAGGTATGTTCTCTATTCCAGTCTGAACAACTAGAGCCACCATTGTCGTCTCTTCCTCTTTCATAGTCATTTGTACAATCTCCGTCTGAGCCATCTTCCCAACCATATATTAATATAACATTGTTAGGGTTGTTAGGATTTATATCGGTAACTTTTAAAGCGTTCCATACACCAGGAGTATATGTTAGCATATTGGTATGAGTTGTTGTTATTAAAGTGGATAAGTCACTTTTTAAATCTAATCCTGTTTGAGTAAAATCTATAGATTGATAATAAGCTTGTTGCCCAAAACTAAAGGAGGTGAGTAATAGGGTAAAAATAAAGTAAATGTGTTTCATGTAATTGTAGGGTTAGTTTTTTCTTTCTAATAAAGCCATATAGAATCCATCGAAACCAGATTCGTAAGCCAATATTTTTTTGTCTTTTATAAAAGTATAATCTTTTCCTGCTTCAGAGGATAAAAAGGCTTCCACTTGTTTATTGTTTTCAGAAGGTAAAATAGAGCAAGTAGCATATACGAGTTTCCCTCCAGGTTTAACCATTTTTGAATAGTTTGTTAGAATGTCAAGCTGAGTCGTTTTAATTGTATTAATAAATTCCGGTTGTAATTTCCATTTTGCATCTGGATTTCTACGAAGGACTCCCAATCCAGAACATGGAGCATCTATTAATACGCGGTCTGCTTTATTATGGAGTTTTTTTATAGGTTTTGTAGAGTCTATAACTCGCATTTCTATATTATGAGCTCCAGCGCGTTTTGCACGACGTTTTAATTCTTTTAATTTATTGTCATAAATATCCATAGCTATAACTTGCCCTTTGTTTTCCATTAAGGCTGCTATATGTAATGTTTTACCTCCAGCACCAGCACAAGTGTCTACAACTTTCATTCCTGGTTTTACGTCAAGGAAATCTGCTACGCGTTGAGATGAAGCGTCTTGCACTTCAAAATGCCCTTTTTTAAAGGCTTCGGTTGTAAAAACGTTTCCTCTTTCTCTTAGTTTTAAGGCGTAAGGATAGCCTTCAATAGGATCAGTTTCTATATCTAAATCAAACAATTCTGTTTGTAATTTTTCTTTTGTTGTTTTTAGAGTATTTACTCTAAGAATAACACTCGCTTGTTCATTTAAAGCAACAGCTTCTTTATTCCAAACCGCTTCGCCTAGTTCTTTAGAAGCTAAATCATCCATCCAATCGGCAAAGGATTCTTTTACTTTTCTAATTTTAGATAACTCATCAAAACGGCCTTTTATTTTACGTAAAGGAGTACCTTCAAAATATTTCCAATCTGGTAATTTTATACCTTTTAATGTTGCCCAAACGGCAAATAACCTCCAGATATCATCTCTAGAAAAAGGTTCTTTTACGTTTGCAATTTCACTGTATAGACGTTTCCAGCGTACAATATCATAAGTGGTTTCGGCAACAAAACCTCGATCTCTACTTCCCCAGCGTTTATCTCGCTTTAAAAGTTGTTGTACTACTTTGTCTGCATACATTCCTTCGTTGAAAATTTGTAATAAACCATCAACTGTAGCAAAACATAAATTCCTGTGTAATCTCATTTTTTAGTCTTCAATATTCAGTCTTTAACCTTCGTTTTTAATGAAGCAGGAGACTGGTGTTTAATTAAATGAATTAAAATCAAAGTATTATCTCTTTTAATTCAGCTTGCAAATGTACAATTTTAGATGGAATATGTGAGCTACATTCTCTAATTAAACCTTTTAATAATTAAGAATGCATTAATTTTATATTGGTTTGAAAAGTATTACACTTAAGTATTAATATAAAGCAGTAAAAAAACGGAATACATTTAAATAGATTATATTTAGTGGCTAAAATAAAATTTTAAAACATGAATAAAATAAGCTTTGTTATTGTGGTAGTATTACTGTTGTTCTTTTCTTGTGGGAAAAAAGAATTTAAAAAAGAAACAGAGTTTAAATCAAAAGCGTTTTCTGAAGTTAAAATTGAAGTGCTTTTGAAGGATTCGGTGTTGAATGTAAGGGCTTTAGAAATTGTAAAAGGAAGTGGCGAGATGGTTTTTCTAACTGCAAATGGTAATGGGGGAATAATATCTATAGATACTGATGAAGTAAGTTACCCTATTAGAATAGATAAGAACAATAAAAACCTAAATTTTAGAGCTATTGCAAGTACTACAAATGCTAGTTTTGGATTATCTATAGGTAGTCCAGCCTATTTGTATAAAATGACAAACGAAGATACAACTTTGGTTTATCAAGAAACACATAAAAAAGTGTTTTATGATGCAATAGATTTTTGGAATGATATGGAGGGTATTGCTATTGGCGACCCTACAGATAATTGTATGAGTATTATTGTTACTCGTAATGGAGGAGCAACCTGGGAGAAATTAGCTTGTAGTTTATTACCTAAGGCTAAAGAAGGAGAAGCTGCTTTTGCTGCGAGTAACAGCAATATCGCTATTATAGGTGATAAGACATGGGTGGCTACTGGCGGAAAAGCGAGTCGTATTTTATATTCACCAAATAAGGGACATACCTGGGAAGCTTTTGAGACGCCAATTGTACAAGGAAAAGAAACTACAGGAATGTATTCTATAGATTTTTACGATGCGCTTAATGGTTTTGCTATTGGAGGCGATTATACTAAACCAGAAGCGAACGCAAAAAATAAGATAGTTACAAAAAATGGCGGAAAAACATGGGCGTTGGTTGCAGAAAATCAAGAGCCTGGTTATAGAAGTTGTATACAATATTTACCCAATAGCAAAGGAAAAGAATTAGTAGCCATCGGTTTTAAAGGCATAGATTATTCCTCAAATAATGGTAATACGTGGAAGCATTTAAGTGATGAGGGGTATTATACGGTTCGTTTTATAAATGATAGTGTCGCTTATGCCGCAGGAAACGGAAGGGTTTCTAAATTAACCTTTAAATAAATCATTTAAGAAAAACCTATTACATAATAAAAGAATCTAAAGATGGGCACGTGCTTGTTTAATATCTGAAAAACTTAAGGGGGCAATTGTAATTAAATTCCTAAATTAATTACCTTTATGCCGTATATATAATAGTTATGTTTCAACAAAATCAAGATATTTTTAATATCCTATTGGGGGCCGTTTCAGAAGGTGTTATTATTGTGGATAAACATCAAAATATAGTAGAAGCTAATGACTCTGCAGAAAAATTGTTTGGTTACGATAAGAATGAATTAATAGGAAGTCCTTTAAATGTTTTAATTCCTCAAAATTATCATGTTGGCCATAGTGCTTATTTTAAGGATTTTATACAGCAAGGAGGAAGTCGCCAAATGGGCCATGGACGCGATCTCTATGGCGAAAGAAAAGATGGGAGTACATTTCCTGTTGAAGCAGGTTTAAATCCCTTTACAATTTACGGTGAAAACTATGTAATGGCATTAGTTATTGATATTACAGAGCGAAAGTATGCCGAGCAAGAACGTAATCATATGGCGACTATTTTTGATGAGTCGTTAAACGAGGTTTTTGTTTTTGAAGCGGATACACTAAAATTTATGAACGTGAATTATGGCGCGATAAAGAATCTTGGCTATACTTTAAAGGCGCTTAAAAGGATGACGCCTATAGATATTAAACCAGAATTTTCTGAAGAACAATTTAAGGAAATTGTAGATCCATTACTAAAAAATACTTTAAAAAAGATAGAGTTTGAAACCATACACAAACGTAAAAATGGTAGTGTTTATCCTGTAGAGGTACATATGCAAATGTCTACGTTTAAAGGCGAAAAGGTTTTCTTTGCTGTTATTTTAGATATAACAGAAAGAAAGAATTATACTAAAAAATTAGAACGGACTGTAGAAGCGCGTACTAAGGAATTACAGGTGGCATTAGAAAAAGAAAAGGAACTCAATGAGTTGAAAACTAAATTCTTATCGTTAGTGTCTCATGAGTTTAAAACACCATTAAGTGGGATTCTAACATCTGCAATGCTTTTAAGTAAATATACATTAGAAACCCAACAAGACAAAAGAGATAAGCATATTAAAACGGTAACAGAGAAGGTTAATTACCTTAACAATATATTAAACGATTTCCTATCGGTAGAAAAACTTGAAACGGGAAAAGTAAATTATAAGTTTACTCATTTTAAAGTTAGTAAAATTGTTAATGAAGTTATTTATAATTGTAATATGCTTTTAAAGGAGGGACAACGAATTAATTATCCCGATAATATTGAAGGAATATCACTGGAACAAGATGAGAAAATCATAGAATTAGCTTTATCTAATTTGGTACATAATGCGATTAAGTATTCTCCAGAACATACTATTGTAGATCTTTTAATTAAACAAGATCAAAGGTGTACAACTTTTAGAGTTAAAGACAATGGGATTGGAATCCCAAAAGCAGAGCAAAAAAATATTTTTAATCGTTATTTTAGGGCGGAGAACGCTTTGTTAACTCAAGGCACGGGTATCGGTTTAAATATTGTAAAGACGCATTTAGAGCACTTGGGAGGTGTTATTAGTTTTGAGAGTGAAGAGAATAAGGGTTCTGCATTTACAATAATGATACCTAATAAAGGAGAAGCTTTAAAAAATAAATTACCACTTTAATAGAATGATAAGAATGAAAAAAGTACTATTAATAGAGGATGACACGGTTTTAAGAGAAAATACAGCAGAATTACTAGAACTTTCAGGGTATGATGTCATTACAGCTCAAGATGGAGTTCTTGGAGTGGAAAAGGCTAAAGCGGAGTTGCCAGATATTATTGTTAGTGATATTATGATGCCCAAGTTAGATGGTTACGGTGTATTAAATACATTGGCCAATATTGTAGAAACCAGATGTATTCCGTTTATATTCTTGTCTGCAAAAACAGAACGTAAAGATGTAAGAAAAGGAATGGATTTAGGTGCCGATGATTATATAACAAAACCATTTAATGAAGAAGAACTGATTAGTGCTATCGAAAGTCGTTTGGCAAAAATAGCCATTTTAAATGATCAGGGAGATGGAAGCGACGAAACAGAAGCAGAAATAAAAACGCTTGATGATCTCAAGAATTTATTTGAAACAAAAGGCAGTGTTTCTGTATTCTCAAAAGGCGATACTATTTATAGCGAAGGGCAACATGCGAATTGTATTTATTTAGTTGCTAGTGGTGTGGTTAAATGTTATAAATTAGACATACAAGGGAAAGAGTTAACAACAGCTTTGCATAAGTCAGGGGATTTATTTGGCTATACATCATTTACACAAAATATTACCTACCAAGAAACGGCAATTGCTATAGAAGAGAGTCAGTTAATAGGTATTCCTACCCCCATGTTAAAAGGTGTTTTAGAAACCAATCATAAATTAATGTTAGCGCTTATGCAATTATTAACCGATGATTTAACAGGTGTAAAGGATCAATTATTACAAATGGCTTATAGCTCTGTTCATAAGAAAACAGCTACAACACTATTAAAATTTGCCGAAAAATTAAACCCTAAGCCAGAAGAGCCAATAAAAATTTCTAGAAACGATTTAGCTAGTGTAGCAGGCATTGCAACAGAAACATTGATTCGCACAATGTCTAGTTTTAAAAAGCAAGGACTTATTGCTATAGAAGGAAGGAATATTAGAATTTTAAACCTTGAAAAATTAAAGCATATTGAATAAGGATTCTCCTTTTTGAAAAGGATATATGATTAATATCATTTTTTGAGAAAAATCTTAAATATAAATTTGTTAATATAAAGCTATATATTAATGAAAAATATTTTACTACCAACAGATTTTTCCGAAAACTCATGGAATGCTATAAGTTATGCACTTCATTTTTTTAAAAAAACAAGCTGCAATTTTTATCTGTTGTATGTAAAATCTCCTAATGCTATAACAATTGAAGATGCTTTTTATACACCTCACCAAACGCGTATTGGTCAAGTGGATTTAGACCAACCAAAAAAACGATTAAAAACAGTTTTAAAACGGGTTTCAGAAGCATTTTTAAAAAATGATAAGCATAAGTTTTATACGATTGTAGATCATGATTTTTTTATAGAGTCGATACGAAAACAAGTAGATGAAAAGCATATAGATACCATTGTTGTTGGTACTAAAGGCGCAACAGGTTTAAAAAAACATATTGTAGGAAGTAATACAGGGGATATTATTACAAAAGTAAAATGTACCACGCTTGTTGTTCCAGAAAATACAAATTATAGCGTCCCTAAAGAGATTGCTTTTCCTACAGATTATTCTTTATTGTACAATTTAGAAATACTGAATCCTATTTCAGAAATTTTAGAGACAAACAACGCCGCTTTGAGAGTGCTTCATATTAGCAAGGAAAAGGAAGACTTAAATATAAGCCAAAAGAAGAATAAAGAACTTTTAGAAGACTATTTTAATAGCTATAACCATAGTTTCCATTTCTTAACAGGAAAGAAAGTCGAAAATGCAATACAAGGTTTTGTTCAAAAAAAGGATATTGATATTATCACTATGGTCGCAAAGAATTTAAACTATTTTCAAAAAATATTATTTCATCCAACAGTTGAAAACATAAGTTATCATACCGATATTCCTTTTTTTGTGCTACATGAGTAGGAATTTGGCAATTTTGAGAGTAGACTTAACTTTAGTTATATGATAAATATCATATTTAAAAATAATGACTAGCTCTAACTTTACAGAATAATACGATAGGTATGAACAATAATCTAATACATAAATATAATATTCCTGGACCTAGATACACTAGTTACCCAACAGTTCCATATTGGAATATGAATACATTTTCATTAAAAAAATGGGAGCAGTCCTTCATTAAATCCTTTAATGAAAGTAATAGTAGTGAAGGGTTAAGTTTATATGTGCATCTCCCTTTTTGCGAGAGTATGTGTACTTTTTGTGGTTGTAATAAACGTATTACAAAGCGTCATGATGTTGAAATGCCTTACATTAATACCTTATTGAAAGAATGGGAATTATATTGTGAGTTATTCGATGAAAAACCAAAAATAAAAGAATTGCATTTTGGAGGTGGTACTCCAACATTTTTTACACCTGAAAATTTAAAGCTACTGGTAAAAGGAATATTAGATAACTCTGTTTTAACAAAAAACTATGAATTTAGTTTTGAAGGACATCCTAACAATACTTCAAGAGCACATTTACAAGCATTGTACGATTTAGGGTTCAGGCGCGTGAGTTTTGGTGTGCAGGATTATAATGAAACGGTACAAAAAGCAATTCATCGTGTGCAACCCTTTGCGAATGTTAAACGAGTTACAGAGTATGCTCGTGAGATTGGATATACTTCTATTGGGCATGATATTATTTTTGGGTTACCATTTCAAACGGTAGCGCACGTAGTCCATACCATCGAGAAAACAAAGCTATTAAAACCAGATCGCTTGGCCTTTTATAGTTATGCGCATGTGCCTTGGGTTAAAGGGAATGGACAACGTGGATTTAATGATGAAGATTTACCTTCTGCTCAAGAAAAAAGAGCTCAATATCAACAAGGAAAAATGCTTTTAGAGGCTGCAGGTTATGTTGAAATAGGAATGGATCATTTTGCTTTAAAAACGGATAAACTGTATAAAGCGATGGAAAACGAAACCTTACATAGGAATTTTATGGGATATACCGCTTCTAAAACACAAGCAATGGTAGGGCTTGGAGCTTCTGCAATAAGCGATAGTTGGTATGGGTTTGCTCAAAATACAAAAGGAATAGAAGCATATACTCATTTAGTTGAATCTAATGTTTTGCCTGTTTTTAGAGGTCATATTCTTAATGATGAAGATTTAACAATTAGACAGCATATTTCTAATTTAATGTGCGCCTTTAAAACAACATGGGATTCCGAAAATATGTTTTTTCCTGAATTAAAAGGTATTTTAATTAAACTTCAAGAAATGGAGCAAGATGGATTAGTAGAAATAGGACCTAAACATATTATCGTTACTCATAAAGGAAAAGCATTTGTTAGAAATATATGTATGGCTTTCGATTTGCTTCTACAAAGAAAAGAACCTCAAAAACAGCTGTTTTCAATGACAGTATAAGCTTTTAGTTAATATGAAAAAAATTATAGTACCCGTAGATTTTTCCGAACATTCTGAGTATGCGCTAGAAACAGCTGCGCAGCTTGCTAAAAATATAAAAGCTGAAATTTTAATAGTTCATATGTTAGAGATTTCAGAAACCGTTTTAACTAAAGGTTCCAGAGAACTGCAAAATGAATCTTTTTTCTTTTTAAAGCTAGCAGAACAAAGTTTTGTGTCTTTTTTGGATAAGGATTACCTAGAAAACGTTACAATTACTCCCATTATTAAACATTTTAAGGTGTTTAAAGAATTAAATGATATTGCAATAGAACATGATGCAAACCTAATTGTTATGGGATCTCACGGTTCTAGTGGCGCTAAAGAGATGTTTATAGGGTCTAATACCGAAAAGGTAGTACGACATTCTAGCATTCCGGTATTTGTAGTTAAAAATAAACCTCAAAAAGATAATATAAATAGGGTAGTTTTTGCTTGTGATTTTTCTGAAGCGTCAATAAGTGCATATATAAATGCTCGAAAACTGATTAATGAATTTGGCGCGCAATTGTTTATTTTATACGTGAATTTACCAAATGAGCGCTTTTTGAGTCAGAAAGCAATGGAGCAACGCGTTCACTTGTTTCTTAAAAAAGCCGATGGTAGTTTAGAAAATATACATGATGTACATTATACTGCAGATTATACCGTAGAAAAGGGAATTCTTAATTTTTCTCAAAAAGTGGAAGCAGATTTAATTACAATTGCAACGCATGGCCGAAAGGGAATTGCTCATTTTTTTGAAGGAAGCATTTCAGAAGATCTAGCAAATCACTCTATAATACCAGTAATGACATTTAAAATACATAGGTAATTTTTAATTTTTATTAGTTAGTGACCCGAAAGAGGCTATTGATTCTATATATAGATGTCAATAGCCTCTTTAATTATTTAAATTTAGAAAGGTATGTGTTAGTTAATAACCGCTTTCGTCTTGAAGAATAGGTTCTTTTTTTAAATCATTGATGAGTAATATTAATTTCTCAAGTGTTACATGATTCATTACAACTATTTTATACCATTTAGGGTTTAAATGATTGTCTGGAACAAGACCAAATTTTTTAGCGACTGCTTTATCTATGAAACGGCTTTTAATAGTGACTATATTTGATGTTGGAAAATGATAAAATTCAATAGATAATTTATTTAACTGTTTGTATAGCCACTGGGTTCGTTGTTGTAAAGTATGAATTTTTTCAAACCAACCAAAAGGGCCGTTTTTCATTAAAATCATCCAGACTGAAATGGCATTAGCGCCAGATCTGCTCCCAATTAATGTAGAATCTTGCCCAAGGACATAACTCGCTTGCTCGGTATTTACATATTTCATAAAGCCTTTTCGTATTAAGAAAATACCAGTTCCATAAGGCGCTTGAGCCATTTTATGTGCATCTAAAGTGAATGACGTTATGTCTTCATTTTTAAAATTTAAGGTGTTTTCTTCATTCGAAAAAGGGTAATAAAAACCTCCAAAAGCACCATCAATATGTATTTTAAAGTGAACTTCTGTTTGTTTTAAAGTCGCTATGTACAGCTCGATATCGTCTACGGTTCCAAACATAGTTGTCATCATATTAACTATTACAATAAAATATTTTTTACCAGACGATTTGGCTAATTTTAATTGGGCTTCAATAGTGCTTTTTGAAAGGGATCTATCACTTTCATTATTTGGGATTTTGAGAATAGAAATAGAAAGTAAATTACTAGCTTTATCCATAGAATAGTGGCTATCCTCACTGCATAGAATACAAATATCATCGAGTGCTGCATTGTATTCTTGCATATAGTAATTTCTATAGGTCCATATGGCTTGGATATTGGCCTCTGTTCCTCCAGAGGCTACATAACCATCTTGTTTTAATGGTTCACCTTTTAAAATATCTACAGCGCATAACTCAATAAGTTCTTTTTCAATTTTTTGAGTACCAGAAAAATAACCTTCAGAACTATCTAGAGTATGGCAGCCTATATGATTGGGGTTTTTTACTAGTGAGGACATAAAAGGCGCGTCTTTAAGAAAAGGGGCGTCTTGATTAAAGACTTCTTCATTTAGTTGGGAAGCAGGAATCCCTAATATATTTTGAGTTGTATAGTTTACATTATCGTTTAATGCCTTAAATACGGTGTCTTTTATTTCTTCTTGATTTTTTTTTATCCAGGTCGTCATTTTTTATGATTTAATTTAATGGCATTCTATAGCACTTGATATTATTTCTACTACCGGCGTAGGCGAGAGGTACGGAATACCTAGGCCTAAGCCACGTAAAACGAATAGTAATCCTATGATTATAACCAGAATAGGAACCGCTTTTTGGATGCGTTTTTTAATTTTTATATTCAAAAATTTACCGATATAAATTGCTGAGGTCATTAAAGGGATGGTTCCCAAACCAAACAAGAACATATAAAGACTTCCTTGAAAAGCACTACCTGTTGCTATAGCTCCAAAAACGGCCATATAAACTAAACCGCATGGGAGGAAGCCGTTTAAGAACCCAATGGAGATAAAGGTATCTGTCGTTTTCTTTTTAAGCGCTTTTCCTAAATTAGATTTCACTTTGCTAATAAGTTTATATAACGGTTTTGATATGTTATATTTTCCAAATACTCTATGCGGAACTAACACAGCTGTAATCATAATTAAGCCAATAATTATAGATAATTTTTGTTGTAACCCAAAGATGTATAAACTTTTTCCAATTAATCCAAAAAACAACCCAATAATGCTATAAGCTAGTAAACGCCCTAGATGATAAACAAATATTTGACTTACTTTTTTATAAGAATTTGTTCTATCTACGGGGAGCATAAAGGCAATTGGACCACACATACCAATGCAATGAAAACTTCCTAAAAGACCAAATATGAGCGCAGATATTAACATTTAGTAGATGATTTCTTTCTTATAGAGATAAGTTTGTTTTTTGTATTCCCAATCTATTTTTATATTCCAACGTCCTTCTAATAGACTAGAATCTGGTATTGTTAAAATGTTGTTGTGTAGTGTTATAGGTAGTTTTAGATCTAGACGTTTGTTAGACGGTCTGTATAAAAACACATTTCCAGAAATAAGATTTTCATCAAAATTGCTAGGAAATGTTATAATCAATCCTTGTTTGTTTTTTTTCCAACTTAAGTTTTGCTCGAGATGCTTTGCATTCTTTTCTTTATCTATATCGTTTTGGTATTCTAACTCTTGTTGATAATAATCGTCTGTAACAAGATCATGATCGTATTTTTTGTTGGTATTCATATTCACAACGAAATACATTATAAAACTTATAAAAGCAATAAAAGCTATTACAATTCCGGTTCCCCAATTCATTTTCATTTTTTTATGATTTTATAACTTCTTTATAGAAGGATGTTTTTTATTATTTTATTAGCCTTTCGATTATCTTAAATAAGTAATAGACTCTGCTTTATTTATAACTTCTAGGCCCTAGAAACCTAACAGTAGTTGTTTCTATAAGGTTGTCCTTATTATAAACTTCTATCATTAATTTGTTCTTATCGCCTTTTAAATTTGCTTTATCTATTTCAATAAATAAGGTGCCCTCTGCTAGTCCTTGGGCAGGTATTGTAAAGCTGTTTTTAGTTGAAACTAATTTTATAAGCCCTTTATATTTTCTAAGTTTAAAACTTACATCCTCTATAGTGTCATTGGTTTTGTTAATGAGTTTATAGGTGAAAACGTTACTAATAATATTAGGACCTTTATGTTCGTATAATTGACCAGGAAGTCTTAATATTCTAGCTTCTACATCATTTCGTAGTGCTAACATTCCTGCTAAAACACCAGTAAGAATAGCGAGTACAGCTATATATCCTTTTAGTCTAGCTGTAAGCTTAAAGGGAGCCTTTTTTTCAATATTATCTTCACTGGCATAACGTATTAAGCCTTTTGGGAGGTTTATACTCTCCATTATATGGTCACATTCATCTATGCAAGCTGTACAGTTAACACATTCTAATTGGGTACCGTTTCTTATGTCTATTCCTGTAGGACATACATTTACACACTGAAGACAATCAATACAATCGCCATGACCAAGCGCATTTCGGTCTTCATTTTTTCTGAATTTTTTTCTGCCGTTTTCGGCTTCTCCACGTTTATGATCGTAAGCAACAACAATAGATTTATTGTCTAAAAGTACGCCTTGTAGTCTTCCGTAAGGGCATGCAATAATACATACTTGCTCTCTAAACCAAGCAAAGACAAAGTAAAAAACAGCTGTAAAAATAATCAGGGAAATTAAGGTACTCATATGTTTGAATGGACCATCGATAACATATCGTATTAGTTTGTCACTCCCTATTAAATAAGCTAGAAAAACATTAGCGATAACAAATGAAATGATTAAAAAAAGGAACCATTTTAATGTGCGTTTTCTTATTTTTTCAATATCCCAAGCTTGCTTTTCTAAACGCATTTGTTTGCCTCTATCGCCATCAATCCAATATTCTATTCGTCTAAAAACCAATTCTAAAAATATAGTTTGCGGGCAGATCCAACCGCAAAATATACGTCCAAAGGCGACTGTAAAGAGGGTTACAAAAATAACACCAATGATCATTGATATTACAAAAAGATGAAAATCTTGAGGCCAAAAAGGAAATCCGAAAATATTGAATCTCCTTTCTAGAATATTGAACATTAAGAATTGATTGCCATTAATTTTTATAAATGGGGCTGTAATAAGGAACGCCAATAAAATATAACTAACTATTTTTCGGTACTTATAGAATTTTCCGCTAGGTTTTTTAGGAAATACCCAGGCGCGTTTACCTTCATTATCGATGGTACCAATAGTGTCTCTAAATATTTCGTTTTCTGGAGTTTCCAATGCTGTTTTTTATTTTAATTCTGTTTGTTCTTCCCAAATATCGCCTTCTGGAGCTTTAGGTTTAGCAGGGGTTGTTCCTTGTAGTGTTAAAACATAACTCGCTAGTTGCGCTATTTCTGAAGGTTTCAAGTTTTGTTTCCAAGCAATCATACCTTTACCATCTCTACCGCCTTCAGAAATTGTTTTAAAAACATTACTAATGCCGCCTCCAAGAATCCAATTTTTGTCAGTTAGGTTAGGGCCAATACCTCCGCCACCATCAGCCATATGACAAGGAATACAGTTTTTAGCGAAAATTGTTTGTCCTTTATTTAAATCAGACGGGTTTGTTAAGGCAACTACTGTTTTGTAATCGACTAAATCTTTGGCTGTTTTCTTATATTCTTCAATAGCTATTTTAGCTTCAGCATATTCCGTTTCTAATTCATCATATTGATTGTCTCCATTAAAAATATGATATTTTACCATATAAATTAACCCAAAGGCTATAGAGGCATAAAAGCCATACAACCACCATGGCGGTAAGTTGTTATCTAGTTCTTTTATACCATCATAGTTATGGTCTAAAATAATTTCGTGTTCTTCTTCTAAAGGTTTCGCTCCTAGCAGTTTTTTATACGTATTCTTTAACCATTTAAATTCTGGGAGTTTGTTTTTCTTCGCGGTATATCTTGCTTTAGCTTCATCGCTAAGCGTTTTATATAAGATGCTTTCTAATGTAGAAAGGATTACTTCTACACCAATAATGAGTAGAAGTATTAGTAATAAATACAGCACAATGATAGGATGTTCTATAAATGCTGGTTTATCTCCAGAGTCTACAAAATACTCTATAAGTCCGAAAACAGTAAAGAATAAGGTAATGGCTCTTAACCAAGATGGGAATAAGGTTCTCATAGTGTTGTGTCGTTTTGGTTATCTAATGGCAGGTTACTTACAGTTGTGATATATTCTTTCTTGGCAGTAATTACCCACCAAAATAGAATAACAAAAAAGGTGAAAAATATGAGTAAAGATATGAGTGGATATATTTCTATACCAGTAATACTTTCCATATGGTTTTTTACAAATTTTAGCATAACTCTTAATTTTCGGTAGTTATTAATTCTTCTAAATCTGTTACTTTTATATCGGTTCCTAATCGCTGTAAATATGCAATAAGTGCTACTATTTCGCGGTTACGCATTTCTATAAAATCGGGGCCTCCAGAAGCCTTGTCAGCTTCATAGGTTTCTGCAAAATCAGGATCTGTATAAAGGTTTTTTTCTATTTTAGTACCTTGTTTTAACATGTTTTGCTGCGCATTTGTAATGTCTTCTTCTGTATATGGAACTCCAAGTGAGACCATCGCTTTCATTTTTGTTTCGGTTAAGGATTTGTCAAGTTTATCTCTAACAATCCATTGGTATGCAGGCATTATAGAACCACTTGAAGTACTTTGAGGGTCGTACATATGATTAAGATGCCAGTTGTCGGAGTATTTTCCTCCTACACGATGTAAATCGGGACCTGTACGTTTACTTCCCCATAGAAAGGGATGATCATAAACATATTCTCCGGCCTTAGAATATTCTCCATAACGTTCTACTTCACTTCTAAATGGGCGTATCATTTGTGAGTGGCACCCCACACAACCTTCGCGTATGTATATATCTCGTCCTTCTAACTCTAAAGGCGTATACGGTTTAACGCTACTAATGGTAGGAATATTTGAGTCTACCATTATAGTTGGTACGATTTGTACAATCCCGCCAATTAAAATAGCTATGGTTGCAAAAATGGTTAATTTAACGGGTTTACGTTCTAACCAAGTGTGCCAGCCTTCTCCTGTTACACGTTTTTTGGATACGTTTTGTAAGGCTGGTGCTTCTGCTAATTCATCGTTTACGGAGTTACGAGATCTTCTAATTGTAGTAACTACATTATAAGTTAATACTAACATCCCTACGATGTACATAGAACCTCCAATAGCACGCATCCAATACATCGGGATAATTTCGGAAACAGTTTCTAAAAAATTCCCATAAACTAAAGTCCCATTTGGATTAAACTGTTTCCACATACTCGCTTGTACAAAACCAGCAACGTACATTGGTAAAGAGTACATTATAATTCCTAGGGTTCCAATCCAAAAGTGAAAGTTTGCTAAACCTGTAGAGTATAACTTTGTTTTGAATAATCTTGGGATTAACCAATAAATCATTCCAAAGGTTAAGAAACCATTCCATGCTAAGGCACCTACATGTACGTGAGCTATAATCCAATCTGTAAAATGAGCAATAGCATTAACGTTTTTTAGAGAAAGCATAGGGCCTTCAAAAGTAGCCATACCATAACCGGTAATGGCGACTACCATAAATTTTAAAACAGGATCTGTTCGGACTTTGTCCCAAGCACCACGCAGTGTTAATAATCCGTTTATCATTCCTCCCCAAGAGGGCATTAATAGCATAATTGAAAACGCTACACCTAAATTTTGTGCCCATTCTGGAAGTGCTGTATATAATAAATGATGTGGACCTGCCCAGATGTATATGAAAATTAATGACCAAAAGTGTACTATGGAAAGGCGATAGGAATAAATGGGTCTATTCGCTGCTTTAGGTATAAAATAATACATTAACCCTAAAAATGGAGTTGTTAAGAAAAAAGCTACGGCATTATGTCCATACCACCATTGTACCAAAGCATCTTGAACACCTGCGTATACTGAGTAACTTTTTAAGCCACTAACAGGAACTTCTAAACTATTAAAAATATGAAGCACTGCTACAGTTACAAATGTGGCTAAATAAAACCATATTGCAACATACATATGACGTTGTCTTCTTTTAAGAATAGTTCCAATTAAATTCCATCCAAAAACAACCCAAACCACAGCAATTGCAATATCAAAAGGCCATTCTAATTCGGCATATTCTTTTGAGGTTGTGTAGCCTAGTGGTAATGTAATGGCGGCTCCAACTATAATAAGCTGCCAACACCAAAAGTTAATGTTACTTAGCGTATCGTTAAACATTCTCGCTTTAAGTAGGCGCTGAGTGGAGTAGTAAACTCCCGCAAATATAGCATTACCTACAAAGGCAAAAATAACGGCATTAGTATGTAAAGGTCTTAAGCGGCCAAAACTAAGCCATGAAATACCATCGGTTAAGTTAGGAAACAGGAACATAAAAGCGAGTAGAAGTCCTACCAGCATTCCTACTGTTCCCCATACCATTGTGGCATAAAGGAATTTTTTAACGATCTTGTTATCGTAATAAAATTGTTGCATCTCCATAGTAAGTGTAATTAGTCTGTTTTATTTTGTTTTGTTATTTTTGGTTGCGTTTTTACTAATTCATCTTCAAAAAGCATTCTAATAGAAGGGGTATAACCATCATCAAACTGTCCTTTTTTTACAGCTATTATAAATGCGATAAAAAAAACGATTGCTACGACAATGCTTATGGTTAATAATATATATATAACACTCATATCTTATTAGAAGTTAAAAGACAAAATTACTGGCATAATGATTCTTATAATATGATATTTATCAGCTTTCCTCTTTATTTAGATGTCGCCCTGAAAAATTGGTTGCCAAAGTTGTGAACACCACAATACTAATAGAGCTTAAAGGCATTAAAATAGCTGCTATTACTGGTGATAATTGCCCCGTTACGGCAAAATAAAGACCAATAACATTATAAATGAACGAGAGAATAAAGCTCCATTTTATAATCTTGATAGCATTTTTAGAAGCGTGTATAAAACGCCCTAATTGCTTGAATTTCGAAGCATCTAGAATGGCATCGCAAGCAGGAGAAAATACATTTACATTTTCTGATATTGCGATGCCTACATTACTTTGTGCTAATGCGCCTGCATCATTTAAACCATCGCCAATCATTAAAACTTTAGCGCCTTCGTTTTGATGGTATTTAATGTATTCTAACTTATCATTAGGTTTTTGATTGAATATAAGTTTGGTTTTAGAAGGCAATAGCTTTTTTAAATTATCCAGTTCCCCTTCATTGTCACCAGATAAAATGGCTAAATCGTATGTTTTTTTTAAATTATTGAATAGTTTAGAGAGTCCTTTTCTGTAGGCGTTATGGAAAACAAATTTCCCTTTATAATTACTATCTGTACTTATGTGAACGGCTGTGTTTAGTATTTGGGGCTCTTGATGTTTACCAACAAAATTTGCAGAGCCAACTTTAATGTTTCTCTTGTTGTGTGTAGCCTCAATTCCTTTGCCTAGGTGTTCTTCAAATGTATCTAAAGTAATAATGCCATAATCCTCTAAAAGACTATATAGTTTTCTGCTTAAAGGGTGATTAGATCCTCTTAAAGTGTTTTTTAACAAAGATTTTTCTAATTCAGATAGTGTTTCTCCTTCATAGGTTGCAGCACTTTTTTTATTAGAAGTAATGGTGCCTGTTTTATCAAAAATAATGGTGTCTATGGTTGCTAATTGCTCGATAACCGTAGCGTTCTTTAAATAGAATTTAGCGTTTCCAAATAAACGTAATAAATTTCCAAAAGTAAAAGGCGCCGAAAGTGCAATGGCACAAGGACAAGCTATAATGAGTACAGCTGTAAATACATGCATTGCTTTTGATGGCTCCCAGAAAAACCAAAACCCTGTAGCAATACAAGCTATAGAAAGTATTGCTATAGTAAAATGTTTACTAATACTATTGGTAAGTGTGGTGAATGCAGCTGTTTTATCTTTGTTAAAAACGTCGTTGCTCCAGAGTTGGGTAAGGTAGCTTTGCTCTACAGATTTAAGAACTTCTATTTCGATAACGCCGCTGGTTTGTTTACCACCTGCAAAAAGTTTGTCTCCAGATTGCTTAATTACTGTTTCAGATTCTCCAGTGACAAAACTATAGTCAATATTTGCATTACCATTAATTAGGATGCTATCTGTAGGAATGAGCTCTTCATTTCTAATAAGTAATCGGTCTCTTTTTTTTATGTCGTAAATTTGAATGGGTATTTCTTTGTCTTCTTTTGTTAGTTTGGTTATTGCTATTGGGAAATAAGATTTGTAATCGCGTTCGAATGATAGAAAAGAATAGGTTTTTTGTTGAAAGAATTTTCCTAACAATAGAAAAAACACGAGTCCCGTAAGACTGTCAAAAAAACCGGTGCCTAAGTCGAAGATAATTTCAATAGTACTGCGAATAAAAAGGACACTTATACCTAATGCAATGGGGACATCCATATTTAAAAGCATAGCACGTAAGCCTTTAAATGCAGAGATAAAGTAATCTTGCGCGGCATAAAAAACTACAGGCAAAGAGAAGGCAAACATTAACCATCTAAATAGAGGTTTGTATTGTTCTATCCAAAAACCATTTACTTGAAAATATTCTGGAAATGAGAGAAACATTACATTACCAAAGGCAAATCCGGCAATGCCTAGTTTGTAAATTAAACTTCTATTGATCTGTTTTTTTCCTGTAGAAAAATCATCTAAGCTGATATAGGGTTCATAGCCAATGGCAGACAAAAGTAAGACTAATTCTTTTAAAGACGTGGTTTTAGAATTGTATGTGACGCGAACAGTTTTGTTTCCAAAATTTACTTGAGATGATGATATTTCCTGTTTTAATTTATGTAGATTTTCTAGAATCCAAATGCAAGAACTACAGTGGATATGCGGGATGTAAAGACTTACAATTTGAGTGTTTTCATCATTAAATTCAAGGAGTTTGTTAATGATGTCTTCCTGGTTTAAAAAATCGTATTTACCTTCAACTTCTTTTGGGATGGCCCCTGGCGACGATTGTAAATCGTAATAGCAAGTGAGGTCATTCTCTGAGAAAATTTCATAAACTGTTTTGCAACCATTGCAGCAAAAATATTTTTCATTAAAAAAAATAGTCGTACTGTCGCAATCATCTCCACAGTGGTAACATTTTTTATGTTCCATAATTATTGCTCATTAATTGTAGTTAATAGCAAAGGTTACTTATAATATAAAAGTATTAAATGATATATATCAGTTTAAGTATTTATAAGACAATATGGGAAGAGCTTAAATGTAAAAGGACGGTTCTTAATATTTTAATAATAAAAGCGGTCTTTAACGATAACGTTAAAGACCGCTTTAGGGTGTTGGGAGACTATATTTTAAGCATTAGTTTTTTATAAATTTCTTGGTAATTGTTTTTGCTCCATTATTGAATTGTATAATATATAATGCAGGTTTAAGATTACTAACATCAATTTTATTTGCGTTTCCTATTATACCAGTGCTTATTTTTTGTCCAGTTAGACTGTATAAGCTATACTCTATATTTTTTAAAGACGTGTTTACATATAAAGCGTTTTGAGCAGGATTAGGGGAGATCGTTAAATTATAATCTAAGGCATTGTTATTAG